>PWPP01000045.1 GCA_003558625.1 Syntrophomonas sp. | reverse complement strand
CACGATGAGATTCGTGACATGTGCCATCCGGCATTGCGTAAGGAATGCGGGACTGAGGTGATCTGGTACAAGTGCGACCGGCTCTCCGAGGACAGGACCATAGGACGAAATGAGTTCAATGATCTCGTAGCATATACGCGCGATCGTCTGGCACTTACGTTCCATCGGTACATCAGCGGAACGGCCACGAATAATCGAAGGCTGGAACTCGTTCTCAACGGTCAGAAGGTTCCTTCCATCGACCCCTTTCACCGCGAGCACCTTGCGACCCAGCCTCTGGAGGTCGAAACGCTGGATGTTGGAGATACCGGTCGAATCACCATTCGACCTTATATCCTTCCTCATTACTCCAAGTTGCGCCGTAGCGACCTCGACCGTCTTGCCGGTGAAGAGGGTCTGCTCAAGAACCAGGGCTTCTATGTCTACCGGAATGACCGGTTGGTCATGTATGGAACCTGGTTCCGCTTGCTGCGACATGGTGAGCTATCCCAGCTTGTGCGTGTCGCTGTCGAGATTCCCAACAGCGTGGATAGCATGTGGAAGATTACCGTCGACAAGTCCGATGCTCAGCTTCCGGGGTTCCTCAGGACGCGACTTAAGCAGATCACTTCGGGACTGCGCAGGAGGGCATCTCGGGTGCAGCGCTCAAAGGGAGGACGGCTGGATCCAGCGGGTGGCACTCAGCCTGTCTGGAATCGCTACAAGGCAAAGGACGAGATTCGCTACGAGATCAACCGGGACCACCCGTTGATTCGCGCTGTCATGGATCGATCCGAGCCCGACTCCTCCGGTCTTCTCCATGCCGCTTTACGCATGATCGAGCGCGAGTTTCCGACAGAGAGTTTCTCCCGAGACACGGAGGAAGCCGTTGACTCCCTGCATCAATCCGAAGCCAATCCCGACGCCTTTCGTGATCTCCTGGCCGCATCACTGCCACAGCTCCTCGTGGATCGCCGCGGTGACGTCAACGCACTGTTGCGGGAGCTGAAGAATGTCGAGCCCTATGCAAGCAACTGGCCGGTAGTGCAGGATTTTCTGTCTGAGGAGGGATGGATCTGATGTTTCAGTCCGAGAGCATCCTTGCATATTTCCGGACGCATCTATCCGAAAGATCCCCGGTCACGAAGGAAGTAATAAGACAGGAGGTACAGCACGGACCGTTTCCTCTCGATGAAGAAGCGCAGGAACATATTGTTCGTGTTCTGGAAGCGTCCTTTGACATAGAGCAGGCGAGTGGATATACGGTTAAGGCGGACCACAAACCATGGCTCCGGAGGCGAAAGGCGCAGAATGGAATTGACTTCTACTACTGGGGCAGACTGAAAAGCTATTATCTGAGCGAAGATATCCTGCCGCCACATGTGGTGGCCACCCTCGATAATGTTACTGACGAAATCCTGGACTACTCCGGCGACCCGGACGATGAAGCCGCATGGTCTCGACGGGGCATGGTGATGGGGCATGTCCAGTCAGGTAAGACGACCAACTATGCAAGCCTGATCTGTAAGGCCGCAGATGCAGGTTACAAGATCATAATACTGCTCGCGGGGATCACGAACAGCTTGCGGCACCAGACCCAGGTACGCCTAGAAGAAACCTTCATCGGCAGAAAGTCCCTGTTTCACGCAGTTGCGCAGGAATCGCTCCCCATAGTCAGACATGGACAGGGAAACCGCAGCCCAGCATATGGAACCTCCCGCGACCGCGATTTCTCCAAGGTAGCAGCGCAGACCTACGGCGTAACACTGTCAGCGCTCAAGGAGCCCATCATATTCGTCACGAAGAAGAACAAGAGTACGCTGGAAAGGGTACGGGACTGGTTGAGGGAGCAGAATCACGGCGAATCGATACGTGACCCGTTGCTTCTGATTGATGACGAGGCGGACAACGCATCAATCAACACGTCAGCGAACCCGGATCGCACTACTGCAATCAACCGGGTAATTCGAGAGGTTCTCACCCTCTTTGAGCGTTCAACCTATGTCGGATATACGGCAACGCCATTCGCAAACATCTTCATCGATCCGGACACCGAGGATGAGATGATCGGCGATGATCTCTTCCCAAGTAACTTTATCAAGGCGCTGGACCCACCAAGTAACTATGTGGGGGCAACCCGCATATTTTCGGAAACGGGTGATCTGAAGGATCGGATGGTGCGATACGTAGATGACTTTCGCGACATTATACCATTGAAGCACAAGAAGGACCTTGTTCTGGATGTTCTACCGCCCTCCCTTTATCAAGCGATTCGCGTATTCATTCTCTCGCGTTCCATTCGACTAATACGAGGGCAGGGGGATCAGCATTGTTCCATGATGGTCAATATCAGTCGGTTCAATGACGTTCAGGACCGCATCTACGGATTGACGTATGAGTACGTAGAGAATCTTCGGAAGGCAATAATCACGAACGCTGGTCTGGCGGACGCGGCCGCGAGGGATCCGAATATCGCAAGCCTGGAGAAAGACTTCCATGCCGAGTTCTCTGATCTCGAAGTCTCGTGGCATGACGTCCAGCGTGTGCTCAACGACTCGGTCTCCTCGATAGAGGTCAGGACTGTGAACATGCGAGGTAGCGGACTCGACTATTCACAGTACTCGGATACAGGGCTCAACGTCATTGCGGTCGGTGGGCTTGCTCTTTCCCGCGGCCTGACACTGGAAGGCCTTGTCGTATCTTACATCCTGCGCAATGCATCTGCGTCCGATACCTTGATGCAGATGGCGCGCTGGTTTGGATACCGTCCGGCGTATGAGGATCTCTGCCGTCTTTATCTGCCGGAAGAGTCGGCTGGAAACTATGAGTGCATTACGGAAGCAATCGAAGAACTTCGATCCGAAATCAAGCGTATGCAGGCCGCCAATATGACGCCGGAGCATTTCGGCCTGCGTGTACGTCACGATCCCGCGGCGATCCGGATTACCGCGCAGAACAAGATGAAGGGCGCGGAGCGTATGCGACTGGCACAGGACTATTCCGGACGTCATGTGGAGGGATACGCCCTTGCAAATGAGAAGGGTGAGAACGAGGAGAATCGCGCGCGGGTTGTGGAGTTCCTGCGAGGACTGCAGAAGCCTGAAACGAGCGACGCACAGTGTTTCTTGTGGTATGCGGTTTCGGGCAGAAAGGTATACTCATTGATCAAGAGCGTCAAATTTCCCGAAGGGAGTCATCCGGATCTGGGGCCAATCAGTGGCAAGCGCTCTCTGTTCGCAGACTACGTGGGCGATCGCCTTGATGCGGAGTGCCGGGAATGGGATGTAGCCCTGCCGCTCGGCGGTGCGATGGGCAAGCCGGAGTCGGACATCCTAGAAGGGCAGATCATCAATGTGAGGAGACGGGAGCACGGCACGATCAGGGACGGTAAGGCGTATGTGATAACGGCGAAGAATAAGGTGGCGAACCCGGGGGACGAGAAAATAGGCCTTGAGGAGCAAGCGGCCGCAGCGGCGGAACGGCTTCGCAAAGAGGAAAACCTCAGTACGAACATGGCCTACTCGAAGATGCGTAACCGACCATTGCTGATCGTGCATGTATTTCATGGGTCGATGACAAACGGTGAGCCGCCGCTCGAGCTCGACAATCCCATTGTGAGTCTGAGTTTCTGCATGCCGGAAACAGAGGTGCCGCCAGTCGAGCGCGAGTATCAGGTCAACCAGGTCTTTATGCGTCAGTTGCGCGATGTGACCGACGATTCAGGTGGCGAGGTCGATGAACTGGATGGAGAGGTGGATGGATGATTCCTGGTACCAGATCGCCGACAGCGGTGGCCCAGATCGCGTGAATCTGCGCCGTGTGGATGCCGCACACCCCATTGATCTGTATCGCGGAAAGGACCATCTAGGAAACTACGTGTTCTCCTTTCATGGAGAAGTGAGCGATCCAGAAAGCCTGGAACTTCCGGATCTCGGGCGTATCGAGCTGATTCTCCGACCATTGGGGCGAGAAGGCCCCCATCGTTGGGAGCTGACCGCGAGGCTGCTGGATCCGGAGCATAAGGATATATTTCGTGCACTGTGCGCCGATCTCATTGCGGCTACGCAAGTATTGGGAGAGGGCGAGCACCAGGCAGCGTTCCGCGTAATCGTACGACGGCTGCAGCGGTGGCAGGCGTTGCTCAGGGAAAACTCGAGGCGCGAACTGTCGTTTCAGGCTCGCCTAGGGCTATTCGGCGAGCTCCTAGTCCTGCGAGACCGGCTGTTGCCTCGACTTGAATCGGCAGCGGCGGTCCAGGCTTGGAGGGGCGCCGAAGGGGACGAACAGGACTTCCTGCTGCCGGCGGGCGTCGTCGAAGTCAAGACACAATTGGCGAGTACCGACAAATCGATAAAGGTGGCTTCAGAGCATCAGCTATTCGATTCCGCTCTTCCAGTATGGCTTTGCCATCAGACTATCGCAGTTGGATCGGATGCAACCGAAGGTGCCTCCAGCCTCGGCTCAATCGTGGAAGAGATTCGTGGGATGTTGCATTATGAAAGCTCATGGAGCAGGGACCTGTTCGATGCCCGGCTGCTGGAATGTGGATACAGCAGGAGTCGGGACGCCTTGGATGACGCGTGGATGCTGGCGGAGCGTTCCTGGTATCACGTAACGGGAGACTTTCCACGGGTGACGCCGATGGATCTTCGTTCAGGCGTGGAGTGCGTACGCTATGGTATCCGACCGGAAGCATGCAAACCGTACGAAGTCAGGGAAGAGATTGCCCTCAGCGGAATCCTTGAATGCGATGAGTGATCTAGATCGGAAGTATGAAGAATTTCTGAGCGATGTTCGCCTGGAGGCAGACGCCACGGGCGACCCGATCCATCAATGCTGCTTCAGGGTGTTTGCCGAGGCCGCCGCTGAAAATGGGGATTGCGAAGATCTGACCTATGCGCCAGTCCGGAGCGATGGTGCCCGTCCGTTCCAGCTGGACGGGTATGCCCTGGATCAGGAGCGAGGCGAAATGCATCTAGCCATCTGCGACTTCCGATCCGAGGACGCGCCTCCTTCTCTCGACAAGAAGGACATCGAGTCCATGTACAACCGTGTGGAACGATTCTTCCGGAACTCCCTGAAACCGGATTTTGTCAATGGCCTCGAGGAAACCAGTCCAGCATTCGAGGCGGCCTACACCGTGCACGCGAATGCCGCAAACATCCAGCGGGTTCGATGCATTCTGCTGTCCAACGCGCAGCTCGTGGCCCGAAAGAAGAGCATTGACGCGCGCGAAGTGGAAGGCCGGACTTGTACGTTCAACCTGCTGGACTTCCGACGTTATGCGGACATACTTGATTCCCGAAGCGGGTCCGAGCCGATCGAGATCGATATCGTGGATGTCCACGGGGAAAGTCTCCCATGTCTGGAGGCGCATACTGGTGGAAGTTCCTACTGCTCCTATCTTGCGGTCGTGCCCGGGCGTCTTCTCTCGGAGCTCTATGGCCTGTATGGAGCGAGGCTTCTCGAGCAGAACGTACGCACGTTCCTGCAGGCGCGCACAAAGGTCAACAAGGGCATTATAAAAACGATCGAAAATGTGCCGGAAATGTTCTTTGCCTACAACAACGGGCTCACTGCAACGGCATCTGATGTCGGCATGGAGAGGCGACCCGAGGGTACCTTGGGTATCACATCAATATCCGATCTTCAGATTGTCAACGGAGGGCAGACAACGGCCTCAATTCTTTACGCGCGAGACCGAGGTGCCGCAACTCTTACGAACGTATTTGTCCAGATGAAGCTGACGGTGGTTGGTGAGGATGATCTGGAAGAAGTAGTTCCAAGAATATCGCGTTTTGCGAATACACAGAATCGAGTCAATGAGGCGGACTTCTTTGCAAATCATCCGTTCCACGTCACGATGGAAAAGATCTCGCGTCGACTGACTACTCCGCAACAACCGGGGCAGTTCTCGGCCAGCAAGTGGTTCTACGAACGGGCACGCGGTCAGTACAGGGATGCCATTGCATACAAGACGGTGGCGGAGAAGCGGAAGTTTGAAACAGAGTTCCCGAAGTCGCAGGTGATTGTAAAGACGGACCTTGCGAAATACCTGATGACAGCGGCATGCAGACCAGATGTGGTGAGTCAGGGTGCTCAGAAGTGCTTTCTGGCATTCGCCGAAATTGTCGCAAATGAATGGGAAAGGAATTCTGACAATTTCAATGAAGAGTACTTTAAGAACGCTGTAGCCAACACAATCCTGTTTAGGTGGACGGACAGGATGGTGTCGCAGGCAGAGTGGTATGTAGCGGACCGGGGGTACAAGGCGAATATCGTGACATACACCGTTGCATGGCTCTTCCACATGGTCAGGAAGAAGGGGCTGGAAGTCGACACGAACGCGATTTGGTCGCTGCAGGATCTGCCCGAGGACATGAAGGCCGCGCTTCGGGCAGTAGCGCCGGTCATAGCGAAGGACTTGAAGAATCCACCACCTGAGATGAAGAACGTTAGCGAGTACTGCAAGAGGCAGGTCTGCTGGTCACGAGTGTCGGGTATCACAATGGATCTTTCGCTGAACCTTGAGGGGTTCGCCGTGGCCAAGGAAGAGGTGCGAGAGCGGAAACGAGAAGCGAGAAAGGGCAAGAAGGTTGATAACGAGATTGACTTGGATACCAGGCTAGTCGGACTGATGAGTCGCGTTGATGAGGTTAAGGAACTGGCGAGCAGATACGAATTAATGTCGCCGGCTACGGAGCGTGCGCTCGGAAAGCTTGCGGCAGGCAGGTGGAATCTCAACAGGAAAGAGAAGGAAAGCCTGAAGAATGTCCTGGAGCGGCTGGAGGAGGAAGGTGAATCCATAGGAGACTGAGTTTCCTTCCAGGCCGGCTACTGCCGCATGGTCAGTGCCGCCTGTTCTACAACAAGATCAACCCGAAGGATAAAAGAATGGGCAATCCAATCGCCTCCTTGGCAGTAACGCTGACGGGAGTCCGGTGAGAGCATGCGAGCTCACCGCGGAGGAGATACGTATACCGTACTCAATTGCTCAGGCGATTCGGGGGCCTGCGTCCGCGGCTACGACCGCCGCCGCGAATAGGGGCGGCCCGGAGTGGCCGATGGAATGGTCGATGAGCGGGCTTGCCATTGTGGCCTCATTGGTTTCGGGCGGTCGCAGCCTCAGTGCGCGTCGGCCATCAACTTGTGGCCAAACACGACCGGGATACCGAGGTGGGAGCCACACATTTTCTCATCATTGCCTGATTGATGGCGACCACCTCTCTGTCAAGGTTGAGAAGTCGTCCGCCACTGCCGCAGATCGTGGTCCTGGCATCGTAGACCACCCGTGATTGACTGGCATTGCCGACGATGCTACGCGTGGCAAGGGGCCGGAGCAGTCCACTGACGGAGAGGCACATGGCGATTTACCAAGGTGCGGATACATGGTGACAATATGCGGAGTAGCTGATGAGGAGATACGTATAGTGTCCCCATGTATCCCATTTATTCGGTACTGATATCGTTGCCCCATGAACCGGGATGATCCGTCACGCAATCCGGCGATTGCTTGGTACGACGCGCACGCGCCGGACGTGGCCGAACGCTACGAGCGGCTCGAGTTTGGCAAAGTCCACGACTGGTTGATCTATCGACTGCCGGGACGCACGGACGAGACGGTGCTCGATGTTGGGGCGGGCTCGGGGCGTGACGCGGCTTGGTTCGCGCAGCGCGGTCACGAGGTGGTTGCGGTTGAACCATCGGCCGGCCTGCGGGCCGAGGGGCAGCGCCGTCACCCCAATCCACGCATTCGCTGGGTCAACGATCGGATGCCGGGCCTGGAGAAGGTCACCCGGCTGGGGATGGCGTTCGATCTCATTCTGTTGAGCGCGGTCTTTATGCACGTGCCGCCCTCGGAGCGGGCGCGTGCATTCCGCAGGCTGATCACGTTGCTCAAGCCGGGCGGGATGCTGGCGATCACGCTGCGCCAGGGCCCGATCGACGCCGAGCGCGCGATGCACGAGGTGACCGCCGAGGAGGTGATGCAGCTCGCCCGGGCGCATGGCGCCTACGTCGAGCACTTTGGCGAAAGCCCCGATTCGGAAGGGCGCGAGGACATCACCTGGGCTGAGCTTGCCATCCGCCTGCCGGATGACGGAACCGGCGCGCTGCCGTTGCTTCGTCACATCATTCTCAATGACGACAAGAGCTCGACCTACAAGCTCGCACTATTGCGCTGCGTGTGTCGAATTGCCGACGGCGCCGATGGCCTCGCCCACCATGAGTCCGACGCTGCCGTCGATCTACCCTTCGGCCTGGTGGCGCTGACATGGATTCGTGCCTTTCTACCGCTGATCGCGCGCCGGCTGCCGCAGATACCGGGCCATGACGGCACCACCCGGGGCCTGGGCTTTGCCAAGAAGGGGTTCGAGCGCTTGTGCGCCCTGCAGGTCACGCCCGCCGATCTTCACGTCGGCATGCGCTTTACCGGTGAGCGGGCGGTCGCGCTATCTATGGCGATCCGCGAGACGACGGCCAACATCGCCGTGATGCCCGCGTATTACACGGCCTATCCAAACGGCGGGCCAGTCTTCCGCGTCCAGCGTCCGCGCAATGTCCGTCATGCGCAGGAGGTCGTGATCGATGCGCCCTTCCTGTGGCAATTCGGTACCTTCCGTGTCCCGATCGATGTCTGGCGCGCGCTGCAACGTTTCAGCGTCTGGGTCGAACCCTCGGTCGAGACGGAGTGGAAGCGATTGATGACGCAATATCTCCGGCGACAGCAGCGGCGGGTCGAGCGTGCCGAAATGGAGCAGGCCCTGGCATGGAGCGAACCGCAACGCGACGTGCACATCGCACGCGAGCGGGTGGCGGCGTTGCGAGGGCAGGGGGAGCGGATGTACTGCGTGTGGAGCGGTGAACGATTGCGCGAGAACAGCTTCGATATCGACCACTGTTTTCCCTGGGCTGCGTGGCCATGCGAGGACTTGTGGAATCTCCTCCCGGCCAGCAGACGAAGCAACAACGAAAAGGGTGCTCGCATTCCGGACGCGCAGAGGCTGCAGGACGCACAGGATCGCATCATGACTTGGTGGCAGCGTGCCTGGTGCGACACGGACGATCCGTGGTTGCCCGAGCGATTCCGTCGGGAAGCCGCCGCGTCTCTTGGTGGCATTTCCGATTCGGACTCAATCAACCTCGATGACATCTTCGCGGCCGTCAGCCTTCGGCGGATCCGTCTCAAGCACGACCAGCAAGTTCCAGAATGGTCGTTGCCGGTGCAGCGGGCCACGCACTTTTCTTGACGACACCAGGTGTAATCGCGAAATAGGTCGCCTGCAGGCAACTTGTTGACGGGATGCCTGCAGGCGAGGCCGATCAGGTCACGGGTGGGGTTCAAGCTCCCGCTCATGGTCACCCGGTCCCGGTGTCAGGTGCGAATACATCAAGGCCGGCGACCTGCAGCAAGTCACCGCGGTCCGTGCTCGTGTCACCGACGCGGCGGAGGCGCGGTGCCTGGCGCCGAGGGTGACGCGGGACGGCGTCGCCGGCGGAGTCGTGGTCGAGGGTTTGTGGGGTGCGGTGTTCGGGTTTCGGCATTGATCCTCCGGTTCGCCGGGGTGTTCCGGCACGGGAGGAATGCTGCCTGATGCGTGCGACGGATGGTGTTGCAGGAAACGAGCCCGGGATTCTCTGATCTGCGGTAATCTGGTCGCGCGCTTGGTCGAGGTTGAGCAGTGGTCGAAGAGAATCAGGTAACGCTGATGGAGGCGTGGAATGGGTACTTTGGCGCTTGATCCGACTCCGCTCGCGCACGCAGTGCACTGCAGCAAGGATGAACTGAGCGTCGCGCTAAAGGATGGGCGGACAGT
>PWPP01000060.1 GCA_003558625.1 Syntrophomonas sp. | reverse complement strand
ACCAGATCGACCTCTACTTCAATGGGTCTCCCGATAAGAGAATCTTCCGCTTTTAATATCAGCTTGCCTCCCCGGGGATATATTTTGCTTACCCGGCCCCGGATAAAATTGGCTCCGGCCTTTAAAGCCCGCTGGTAAAACTCCTCATAGTTCTTTCCGGCAGTCCGCACATCCATGTAAAATACATAAGCTTCCCCATCGGGATGTTTTTCTTTGACCTGAATCGCATGCTTGACCGTATACATACAGCAAGCACGGGAACAATAGCTCTTTCCTTTGCTGTCATCCCTGGATCCCACACACTTAATAAAGGCAATGTTTTTCGCTTCTTTCTGATCTGACGGCCTTAAAATCTTACCCGCCGTAGGTCCTCCAGAACTGACCAGTCTTTCAAACTGCAGCCCGCTTATAACATCGGGATATTTGCCATATCCGTATTCCCCATAGGCCTTTTCCCATGGGAAAAGATCAAAACCGGTTGCCATGACGATAGCTCCGACATCCTCTTGGACTATTTCATCACGATCATCATAGTTTACTGCCTTGACCGGACAGATTTTTTCACAGACTCCGCATTTGTCATCGGTTAATTTGGTACAGTTCAGGGGGTCAATAACCGGTTTCCCCGGAACCGCCTGGGGAAACAGTTTACGGATCGCCGGTCTGGGTCCCATACCCAGCTCAAATTCATTGGGTATTTTTTTGCTGGGACACTTCTCTTCACATAACCCACATCCGGTGCACAAATCCCAGTCAACATATTTGGCTTTCTTCTTTATGGTAACCTGGAAATTGCCAATGTAGCCGTTCACTTCAGTTACCTCAGCATAGGTCATCAGTTGAATATTAGGATGCTGCGCCGCAGCAACCATCTTTGGGGTGCCTATTCAGGCCGAGCAATCCATGGTGGGGAAGGTTTTATCCAGCTGGGCCATTTTCCCCCCGATACTGGCTTCCCTTTCCACCAGAACCACCTGGTGCCCGGCTTCGGCTATATCCAGGGCGGCCTGCATCCCTGCTATCCCCCCCCCGATAATCAGGGCTTTTTTGGTGACCGGTATGGTAGAAATCTGTAAAGGAATATTCCTAACCACCTTATTGACTGCCATCCGCACCAGATCCACGGCTTTGCGGGTTGCTTTATCCCGGTCCTTATGGACCCAGGAATCCTGTTCCCGGATATTGGCCATTTCAAATAAATAGGGGTTTATTCCCCCTGCTTCCACCGCTTTTCTAAAGGTTCCTTCATGCATACGGGGGGAGCAAGAAGCAATGACCACCTGTTCTAAATCGTGCTCTTTGATGGCATTTTTAATCATATCCTGTCCTGGATCGGAGCACATATATTTATATTCGGTGGAATAGACTACTTCCGGCAGTTCTTGTGCCGCCCGGGCTACTTTCTCTGTATCTATCACATTGGCTATATTGGTTCCGCAGGCACACACAAAAACTCCTACGCGCTTTTTCATCCGGTTTTCCCTCCTTTGAAACAAGATGATCTGTTTTTATTTTTCTTTCTTTTTCAACTCACCGGTAACATAGGCATCGGCGGCTTTCCTGGCTTTTTCCATATCGGCTGCCATAAGACCGGCAATTTTTTCTGCTTTTTTCTCTTCAGAACCCATGATTGAGGCCAGAATTCCGGCTCTCTCTTCGTCGTCAATTAATCTGGCGGCAATTTTCTCAGGGTTTTTTTCGATGGCTTTCAGGAACGCAGCTGTTTTCTTCTCTAAGTCTTCAGGAGTTTCTGTTTTCACAGCGGCCTTCTTCTTCCCTGCTTTTTCCCGGGCTGCCGCTGCGGCCGCATCCATTTCTGCCGCCCGGGCGGGCAGACTTTCCAGATAAGAAATTGCCTCCACAAAATGGCGATCGGTAGCAACTTTCTGGGGTTCATCTCCACAGGCAATAGCCAAAAGCTCCGTGACGTAATATATCGGCATATTAAATTTGGTCCCCAGTGCTTTCTCCCCGGCTTTTTGACGCATATCCAGATTCATCATACACAGGGGACAAGCGGTAACGATGCATTCCGCTCCGTTTTCTCTGGCATCTTCCAGTACCCGGCCAATAAGCATCCCGCCGATATCCGGGCGGGAGGTGGCTAAAGCCGCCCCACAACACTCGGTCTTTAATGCCCATGAAACGGTTTCCGCTCCCAGGGCCTGCATGATTTGATCCATGGTCTGGGGGTCTTCAGCATCATCAAACCCGGTGTGATGTTCCGGTCTGACCAGGAGACAGCCGTAATAGCAGGCTGCTTTCATGCCCCGGAGAGGTTTTTGCACCTGCTCCTTTATTTTTTCCAGTCCGATTTCCCGGACCAGGAGGTCTAAAACGGAAAAGGTGTGGTTTTTGGCCTGATAATCCATATCAATGGCCCGGTTCACTTTGGCTTTGATTTCTGCCTGTTGCCGCACCTCATGTTCGGTTGTGCGAAAACGGTTATAGCAGGCTGCACATGGGGCCAAAACATTTAACCCGGCCTGCTCGGCATAGGCCAAATTTCGGGCCGGTAATGCCAAAGACAGGAGTTTGTTGGTATTATGAGCTGAAGTAGCCCCGCAGCAGTTAAAGTCTTCTATTTCCTGCAATTCAATGCCCAGAATCTCAGCCGTTCTGCGGGTAGATAAATCGTATTCTATCGCACTGCTTTGAAGGGAACAGCCCGGATAATAAGCTAGCTTCATGCTATTCACCTCCTATTTCTTTAACCCGTTCAAATATTTTTTTCACTTCTTCATTGCCTTTAATCTTTTCCGGAAGCAGATGAACTTTTTTTCGTTTCAGCATCGGAAGCCCCAGCTCCGCATCTTTAAAGAACTGCCGGGTCAAGGTATTAAACTCTAATAGTAATCCGGCTTCGAAGAGTTTGCCAAACCGTCTCACAGAATCTAAAAACGCTTTATTAAATGCGGCAACTTTTTTGTCTGTTACTCTCCCTGACACCAGGGCCTGTCTTCTTAATGCATCCATCAGGGAAGCTATGTCTACTTCCCGGGGACACCGGGTCGAACACATTTCACAGCTGGCACAAATCCATATGCTGTTCGCACCCAGGGCTTCCTCCATTAAATTGAGCTGCAAAAGCCTTATTACCTGTCGGGGGGTATAATCCATGGCAAAGGCCACCGGACAACCGGCAGAACATTTTCCGCACTGGTAACACTGGTTAATGCTGGTGCCGGCTTCGGACTCAATCTGAGCCAGCAGTTTCTTTTGTTCCTGGGAAGCAGGTCTGATTTTAAAAGCTTGCTCCATTCTTCCTCCCCTTTCCACGTCTTGGTAGTGACTATGACTAAATACCGGGTATGGTATATTGTTAGTTTCTTATCCTAAACATATTAAAAAGACCCGTTTTTCTCTGCTTTAAGCAGGGTTTAGCCGGGCTTCACTGCATATGTCCTAGAATCTATTATGCATCAGGTCTCGGGTACAATAATCAAATAACCGTCGATAACACCAAAAATCTATCTGTCCCCGATAATAATACGAAAATTCTGGACATTTTGCAACCTATTTTTGATTATTCTGTCCTATTGTGTCACACATTGCCCCAACATGCTGCTTAATGCCGATGCGGGCAGAATACCCATAAAAATGCTCTGGATAATACACAAAAGTTGATTATTTATTATAATATAAATTGCCCTGACATGGTTTGTTAAAAATTGCACTTGCGCTGTTTAGCTGGCAGCAACAGCCCGGATTTGGCGATCACCGGCAGGAGCAGAGACGATGGGAGAAACATCACCACTCGTAATGCCCCCCGGCTTCCATTATCCTGCCAGGTGAGTTAATGATGCCAAACCAGCGCAACTTCCGGATGATAAAAGGATATTGGCGGTATTATGCACCCTGTTACTACAAAGATTGCCTTAAGATCTGAGGGTAGCAATAATACGCATGGGATTGTTGAGACAATCCAAGGCATCATTAATATCCCTAACGACTATATCGGCATGGCGTATGGCTTCCACAGCACAACCTTCGGCCCCGATAACCGCTATGCCCAAAGCTGCTTCCCTTAGCATAAAGATATCATTATATCCATTTCCGATCGCCACCGTCTTTTCTGGGCCGATCTGTTTGATAAAATCTCTTTTATCTTCTCCTCCATCCCGGCCCCGCACCTGAAACAGTTCTGTGCCTAATTCCCGGGCTATGGCAGCACCGGCACCAAAGGTATCTGCGGTTAAAACATAGACCTTAAGCCTGCTTTTCAGTTGCTCTATGCGCTCCCTGACCCCCGGTATCAATAGCCCGTCGACAGCCAAAGTGCCGTTTAAATCCAAGACCAGATGTTCAAAGTTCATTTCCCAGTTTCTTCCCGGTATAGATATCTGTATCATCGTTAATATATCTCCCTTCCTAATTTCGGTTAAACAAGCACCTGCTAAAAAATGCTTTGCCCGCTATGAACGGGAGGAACGTTTCCCTAACGCCGAAGGTCTGTGCGGATCGATATAAAAAACCAGGCCGGCTTATATTTAGGGGTTATATTAACACTGGTTGAACCAGTGTATGATTGTTTTTGCAACAGTATCCGCTTCCAATAAGGCTTCCCTAATACCCCGGGCTTCCCGGGCATCTCCGATTAGAAACGTGAGGGGAAGCATAGCCTTTACCTGTTGATAAAGGCTATGATCGGGAGCATAGCCACAGGCTGTTATAATCCTATCATATTTAAGTGCTTCCCGGACCGGGGATAATTCTGTTCCTTTTCGGCTGATTATGATATGATGCCCATTGGCCTCCACCACCCAGGAGTCGGTTTTGGTCATTACGCCTTTGCTCCTGATGCGGGATAACAAATCCTGACGCATAACCCCGGCTAAATCCCGGGCCAGGCTCTTTTCTTTCTCCACCAGTGTAACGCTGTTTTTAAAATCCAGAAGGTAATCAGCCAGCTCACAACCGCTGCTACCCCCTCCTATAATAATAATGTTTTCTCCATAGGGAGGATTTTTCTCCTGCAGTATGTGCTCCGGAGTGAACAGCTTTGATGACGGCATGGCCTGGGTCCAGGCAGGCAATACCGGACGGGCTCCGGTAGCAATGATGATGGCATCAGCAGGATTTTGTCGTATATCCTCCATGGTAAATTCCCGGTGTAAAAGCAATTTCACCCCGGTCTTTTTGGTTTTTGCAATCATATATTCCGTAAAATCAGCGATATGTTTTTTGCCGGGAGGAATCGAAGCCAAATTCAAGGTGCCTCCCAGCTGATTCTTTTGCTCAAACAAGGTAACCTGGGCTCCGGCCTGGAATAAAGAATGGGCTGCCTGCATCCCTCCCGGTCCTCCACCCACAATGTTGATCTTGATGTTCCTGCTTTTAAGCCTGGGGAAATCCGCTCCTTCAAGCCCCAGGAGCGGATTTACGGTACAGCTTATTTTTTGATTCCGGAATAAGCTGTTGATGCAATGATTGCAGGTGATACAGGGCCTGATATCACGGGCCCTGCTCAAAAGGGCTTTTAACGCCCAGTCCGGATCTGCCAGAAGGCCCCGCCCGATAAATATGAAATCACTTTCCCCGCGCTTGATGACCCGGGCTGCTTGGGATGGAGTTTTTATCATACCACCGCTGATCACCGGTATGTTAATTTTTTCTTTAATACCCCGGGCTAAATAGGTCTTCCAGCCCGGGCCGAAGGTGGGAGGTTCAACCGAGGTTTTACCCGATTCATACATGCCGGAAGATATATGCAGAATATCTGCTCCTGCTTCTTCGAGATAAACCGCGATTTCCTGAGCCATTTCCGGATCTATCCCCCCGGGAATGAAATCCGATCCATTGTAACGCACCCCGATGATCAGGGTGGGGTGTGCTTCTCTTATCGCCTTGATGATTTCCGTTAGCAATGCGGTTCGGTTCTTGTTGCTGCCCCCATATTCATCGTTACGGTGGTTCGTATGCGGAGACAAAAACTGATTTAAAAGATATCCGTGGGCAGCATGCAGTTCGATCCCGTCAAATCCGGCTCGGACTGCAGATGCAGCAGCCCAAAAAAATTGCTTCTTTATGTATGCAATATCTGCCAAATCCATTTCCCGGGGCAGCGTTTTCATGACCCGGCAACTTATGGCGGATGGGGCCAGGGGTTGCCTGCCCCTTGTAATATCGAGGCTGGTTTGCCTCCCGGCATGATGTAACTGGATAAAAACCCTGGCACCAAAGGCTTTTATAGCGGAGCATAATTGGTGTAAGCCTGCCTGGTACTCAGGCCGGTCTATCCCCAGTTGATGAGGACTGGCCCTGCCCCGGGGAGTATCAACACAAGTGAATTCTACAATAATAAGCCCGGCCCCACCCCGGGCCCGGGCCTGATAATAGGCCAGCATCTGGGGACTGACTTCCCCACTGGCCCAAGCCATTCCGGTCCCCATTGGAGCCATGACAATCCGGTTTCTAAACGTTTTGTTTCTGATAGTAAATTCTTTGCCTAGAATCGTTGCCTCCATTGCCGGCATCCTTTCCCTGTTATTTTAGGCTACAAGCCCTGCAGGTTTCCTGTAAACCCCTTCCGGGTCCTGATTCCCGGACAGCACCACCGGGTATAATGCTTATTCCCCCTCCGGCTGCACCCCGGATCCGGAAACGCTTTGCTTAAATCGCACTGCCAATATACCATAGGCCAGGGATAATAAAGGAGTAATTACCAGATATAAATAATAGTAAAGCGGTTTCCCTCCTGGCATGATCCAGGTGGCATAAGCAAATACGGGCAAAAAGGGTGTATGCCATAAATGGATCAGAAAAATGGAATAATGGGAATAAGCGATTTGTTCCGCCCACCAGGGAATCATCAAAAATAAAAAGAGGTATGGGGGCAACTGCCATAATAAGGCCAAAAGCCCCAGCTGTTTTCGGTTGAGGTGGGAAGCTGCATATTTACATTCCTGTATCCAAAACCACATATAAACCAACCATAATATTTTCTCTCCGGGAGGATAGTAGGTCATCAGCCATATGGCCCCTATCGCAGTTATCTGAATAATATACAGCCTGCCCAGATAATAATAGATTCTCAACCCTTCCTTTCTGCAATGATCTCCACCCGGGGACTGTTAAAAAAAACATCCGGAGCGATCCAGAGATCATTTATTTCCTCCAGGTCTATCCCCTGTTTTTTGTAAGCCATCCATATGATTTTACTGCAATTCCAATACCGCTCCCCTGCCTTGAAGGCTACGGGGTAAAATATCTTGTTGCGGTGCTGCAGAGCATAGTCCACTGCCTGCTCCCTTGTTTTTTGGTCGGTTTTAACTCTGATAATACTGGCTGTTTGATAACTCCGATATTTATCTGCGGTTTGAATGTTTACCCCATAATCGACAAAGCTCTCCAAAACCAGGTTCTGACCAATATAAAGGCCTACATGAGAATAATTCCCATAGGCGCAGTTCGGCCATCCTCCCAGAATGATATCTCCTATCTGCAGCTTCTCTAAAGGCAGGCCATTGTTGGTGGGGGTAACCAGGCCATAGCCGATATGGCCCTGCTTAAAGCTCCGCAGATAGGTAAAAAAAATGCTGTCCCCCGGATTACTCCATAAATGCCGGTTTTCATAGGCAATCATTCCCGCTAATATAAGAACCAGCAACGGGAAAAAGAGTAAGCGGCTCCGTGGATGATTCATCAATATAAGACACCACCTCAGTTTGAGTAAAAGATGAAATACAATCATTCTTCTGACATAAGCAGTCCTCCGGGGTTCAATGCATATAGAGGAGGATGCGCACGATGCGGGACAAAAAAAATATTTCCTGCTTCTTAAGTATATATCTGCCGGTTCGGGCAAGCAACAGGGATGAGAACCGACAGCCATTTATAAATTTTTCCGGTAAAACTTCTGTGCCCATAATCGCCGTAAAAACAATTGCCCGGGGGACATTTACAAGGTTTCCGATGAATGGGACCTGCTAAGGAGGGGTTGGAATGAAAAATAATCAGATGCCAGAACCCCCACATGGTAATCATTACGCAAACGGGTTAGAAGCTGTGTTACAATATACCAAGGAGTTGGCTATTATACAGTTTTTTGGAGCATGGCCTTCAGGGATTGGGATCCCCAGAATCAACCGGGACCTGAATATTCTTGACGGCATGTCATGGGCAACACACATCCCGGAGCTGTAATCCTGTTGCATGCGGTTTCGGAAAGCAATGCCCGGGCTTTAACCAAATCATGAAAACCTTAAAGAGCCAGGGATATGTATTTGCCCTTTTTGATAATTAGCTCCTCCTATCCCTTATAAGAATGGGCGGGGATTTTATCTCCATGCACAAAGAGACGTGAATGGTATCCTGGGAGCTATGAGAAGATAATATGAGACATATACTGCGTAAAATTAAACAAAACCAACCCCTGGAAAACGGTGAAAAGCAACAGCTCTACTTGTATATTGAACATCTTCGTCATGAATCCCGGGAAAGCTATCAATTGTTTTATGACCGGTATTCCCGCCTGCTTTATGTTAATTATCAAATATGCCTTCCACCTCAGGGGGATGATCTGTTTGAACTGGTTCATTATCTCCTGGAAACTGCTTGTCATGACAAACCCGGGGAAGACAAAACCAGCGGAAGTGAAGTAACCATTCCGTGGCACTATTCTGCCCGGGATCTCTTCAAGGATGAAAGCGCCCGCAACTTGTATACCCTAGCCCGCAGCTATCTGCAGGAAAAGAATATCAATACCAAGGTCTTGCCCCGTCCACGGCAGCATAAACCCGTTTTTAAATATGAGGTTGCTAATCCCTCTAAAGAAACCGGATTAAAACAGCATTTTGAACGCATAGCCCGCTTTACCTTTGTCAGCCGTCTACAGAGTTATCGCTACCTTTCCGGGAATAAAGCCAACCGGGACCGAATAGATTATTTTTCACCGGATACCCTGAAGGGCATTTTTACCAATAAAGAGAAGTCCATCTATTTCTATATTTATCTCAGCGAATCCCACCGGGAGAAAGCCCGCAATGCTTGTGAATTGCTTAATTTCAGCCTGTATAACCTAAAATCAACCGGAGAAAGTAATGAAACACTTAGTAGAGGAATTTAAACAACTCCATCAAAAAGAACAACTATTTGACTTCTGGCAGCAGGAGCTGCGTATAAGGCAGCAGCTTCGAACCAGTTCTTTTTCTGTCCCCCCGATTGACAGTGAAGAAACACTGGCTCTGCTAAAAAGAGCTTTATATTACCCCGGCTATAAAGACCGTTTTTATGAAATCATCTTTCACAACCTGAACAACATTTCCATTATTAAATCCCTGTTTCAGACTGCACCAGGCTGGGGAGAAAATTTTCTGTCCTTCCTGCCTTTTTACATTTACCATCACCCCATTAAACCTCAAGACTTGTCTTTTCTGGTTAATGTTTACCAGGAAAAATACCAGAACTATTATACCCGGATCATCAATATCCTGGATCATGAAACCATTCATTACCTGGCAAACCGTACCGCGAATCCGGGTTTGAAGCAGCTCTTCACCCAACGCCTAGAGGTGCTGGAACATGAAAAAAGAAACATCCACTATGGCCTCTTGGAACACCAGGAACCCCTAGCTTCCCTTCCAACCATTTGGGGAGATAAAGCCCATCTCATGATAGATGCTTTGGAACAATGGCAAAAATCCTCGCCCGAACATTTCAGGGATCCCTTTGGTTTCGAAAGATTCAAGGTTTTATTGGCTTTTGCCCAAAGCCTCTTTTGTAGTGGTTTGGTAGAAGATACCCTGGCCGCTCTGCTAAATATATATGAGGACTACCTGGGTCAAAGCCGGATCCTGGATTTGGAAGCAGATGCCTCCTTATACCGCAGCCTGGAAAAAATGCTACGCTCGACCGTGCCCTTGTTTTCCTTGCTGCAATCGACCCGTAAACCCTTTGAGCTCTCCCAAAACCTTTACCAGGATTTGTTTTCCCGCTTTGTTCCGGATCGGGCGTCTTTAGAATATCTTACCCTGTATGAAATTACTAAGAACCCGGAATATCGTTCCCGCAATAAAGCCCGCTATTTCTTGCTATACTGGGCTGACCGGATGAGAGAACTAAGGAAAAGCGACTCTTTTCCGGTGTGCTTGCAGGAAATGATGCAAAACCCGGGGGAAATTTCTATGCTGGGAGCCATTGATGCTGCAGGGGAACGACTGAACTCTCTGCCCCACGAAAGTTTTGCCATCCTGGAAGGTGTGCGCTTTTTAATTAAGATGAAAGTTCTGAGGTTAACAGACGCTAGAATCAGAGATCATGGTCAAAAACACTACCTGGATTTATGGCACTGGATTCCCCACCCGCTTTTTGTTAACCGTGACATATTTCTTTCCTGGGAACTTAACCGCGATAACAAAACCAGACACCAGTGGGAACAGATTATTCATGCCCAGGAAGCAACTTCCCTTACGATGCCCAAATCCGGACCCAGAAAACTTTCTGTTTCCATACATATGGAGGTTTTGCTGGCCCGACTATCAGGAGTGATGCCGGTATGATAAAGGAATCGGAACTAAAACCGGAAGTATTTGAGGAACTGCTGCATAAATTCCTGCAAACTACTGCCGCCAAAATACGCACTGAAACACGGGTAGTGCCTTCCCACACTCGGGACCTAAAGGAGCTGGAGGAGCATTTGCTGGAGATAAACCAGTTCTATTACCAAAGCTTCCACCAGTCTTTTTTCCCGCAATATTCCCGGGAGTTAAAACAGTCCTTAGCAGAACTATTGCGTATCAGAACCCAGGAAGATGTGATAAAAAAAGATCTTATGGCTTTGATCAGGCGCTATGCCAGGTTGTTCAACCAACATAAAACCCAGATCAGGCACGTAGCGGAGTTAAGAGATGAAACCCATCTTCAGCTCCGTGACCTGGAGAGCCGGAACATAAAAACCAAGCACCAAATCACTATCATGCTGGAACAATTACAATACCGGCTGGGAGCATACCA
The DNA here is from genome assembly GCA_003558625.1 of Syntrophomonas sp. GTDB lineage: Bacteria > Bacillota > Syntrophomonadia > Syntrophomonadales > Syntrophomonadaceae > PWPP01. The sequence goes on along the minus strand of PWPP01000060.1, from coordinate 20,783 downwards.
CCGGGAGATCTCCACCCTGTGCGAGATGGGGCAGGATGAAACGTTTTTGCAGCAGCTGGCCAAATATCCCGGGCACCTGGCAGCCGTAACCGCGATAAATAACCTGGAGGCCGGGGAGCTAAAGCATACCGATCAGTTACAACAGCTGCTGGTCCAACTTAAGTTTAATGCCAGCTTACTGGAAAAACTGCTGCAGGAAGATCTTTATTCCCCCGGCTGCGCCCGGACCCTCGCCCAAATAGAAACCAATAATGTTTCTTTGCTTAAGCCAGGTACTCACCAGGTACTGGATCAATTCTGGCGCAATTATTATATGCCCTATGTTTCAATTTCCCTGGCTATCATCACTCCGTCTGCAGAAAGCAAAAAAGCGGAAACCGGCCTTAAATTATTGCGTGAACTAGTAGCCTGGGTTCAGGGATTAATCATCATCATAGAAAAATGCGTTTATTACCTCATGAAAAATGTAAACGCGGTTGGGCATGGACTGTATTATATGAAGTCCGGAGAAATAGATTTAACCATTGCCAGCAGGGAAAGAATTGAAGACATCCAAAAAACCATCGGGGATCCTCTAACCCAGATGCAAGAGGCCAAAAAATCCGATGCCCGCTATTTCTTCGAGGCAGGAGCAAACGCCTTTGGTTCCTGTGTAAAACAGCTTAACGACCTCCGGGCCCACATTCAGCAAGGAGGCAGCCCTTTGGGCCTTAAAGAAAAAATATATTCTTTATACCTGGAGGGAAGCCTGGCGGCAACAAAATTTGAAGCCCTGGAACTTGAAGTTACGGGCACGCTTGCCTTAAGTCAATCCTATTCTACTCTGGCCGGTTATATCGATGCTTACCTGCAGGGCCTGGGGGAAGTCAATTCAGATTTGGAAAGAATCCTGGCGCCCCGGAATATATCCCGTTTTTTTAAGGACCTTACTATTCGGGTTGAGCGGGTTCCTCTCCAGCAAGATCAACTTTTTCCATCAGCCTATGCTTATCTGCTAAAACGTCCTGACATCCAGCAGCAGGCAAGTGAAAAAACAGATAAAACCATCCTCCACGAAGAAGGAGATCTTTTTATTATCGGGATTGATGAACTCCAGGAATATGAAGTTCCCTATATTATTGTCAGTACAAGGAGCAATCTTTAATGAGTTTGGCAATTGATTTTGGCACCTCCAGAACGAAAATCGGCATCGTCAAAGCGGGGTTGTTTGTAAACCTGGTTGATGAAGCTGCTTCCATCCCTAGTATGATCGCCTATAATCCCGGGAGTGAAAACCTCTATTTTGGCTTTGATGCGGCCTCCCTGCAAGAAGATCACATCATTAAAATCCCCTATTTAAAGCTAGCCCTGAAAAGAAACCCTTCCTTTACCCTGGGCCCCTATAATCTGGAGCAAATTTTAGCTTCGTTTTTTCATTATATAAATGTTAAATACATCCGACCTAAAAACATATCCACTTCCAAAATTATCACCGGCATCCCCAATTATTTTGGCTTGCGCGCCCGCGGCATGCTGATCCGGGCTCTGCAGCAGGCTTTTACTATAACCGATATCGAACTGCTCCCAGAACCGATCGCTGCTTTAATGGGTTACAATTTCAGCCACCCCCGCAGTAAGCTCTCCGGCGACATCCTTAGTATAGATTTAGGGGGCGGAACCAGTGATTTCAGCTTTTTCACTGTAGACGAAGATGAGAATGAAATTATCCTGGAAAGTCAGATGCAGGCAGGTCATGATGCCTTTAGCGGCAGTGAAATGGACCGCTTCATTTTAAGGAATGTTCTTTTTCCGGCCTATGCAATGGAAACGGGACAGGAAATTCCGCTTCCTTTAATAACAGAGAAAAATTTGCAGGGTAAAGATTCCTATTACTTATATCGGATGCTGGAAACTGCCGAAAAGGTAAAATTGGAACTGGATAAACGCCGGGAATGTTACATCCATGCCGTAGATTTTTTTGCTTCTGTTTCGCTGAGAATGGTGATCTCGGTTGAAACCCTTATCCAGAGTCTAAAACCGGTTTTCCGGCGCCTAGATGACTACATTACACAGCAGCTCACCCCAAGAGCCCAGAAACTTGGCTTGTATAATCATCAGGGCTGGCAACTCGATTATGTTCTTCTCCTGGGAGGCGCAGCCCTCACTCCGGGTTTGAAAGAGAGAGTTGAGCAGCTTTTTCCCGAGGTCCCAGTCATTACACCTGCAGAACCCGAATTAAACGTCGTCATGGGTCTGGGGGCCAAAGCAGGGGAAGACCGCATCTATAGCCTTACCTCCATAAAAACCATATATCCTTTTGTTTTCTTTCTGGAGTTGTTTAACCCGGAACAAGAAGCCTGTCTGCTGCATAAATTAACCTTCGACACCCACAATCTGGAATTGGATCTGAGTTCACGCTATAAAATTTTCACCTTAACCCTTGATCAGTATCCTTCCCTGTTTCTAGAGCAGGATCTTGTCCGCTTACGTCTTTGGGAAGCTGAAAATGAGGGTGAAACCATGATCAGCCAACGCTTCAGTGGACAGGAAGTGATCCTGGATACAGGTATCCCGTCAAAAGAAATGTCTTCCGGGGTAGATATTTATCTGAACCTGAAGGAATCTTGCCTGGAATTGGATTTTGGCCCTGCTGCCATCAAACCGGGCCATAAGGCGGAGGACCTCTTTTTCTCCCTCAAGAATAATTATTTAGACCTGGTCCGGTTTACAGAAAATAATCCTACTCTTTTTCAAGCAGATTTTGCCGCCGATTTTGCAGCCAGAATAGAAACTGTCTGCCAAGAACCTTTTTTCTACCGAGAGCACAGGGATATTGTCGCTTTCAAGCTCTATACCCTCTTACAACTATTAAAGCAAGCCTGAGCTTTTCTGCCCCCCATTAAGAAAACGGTGCCACCTGGATGTAGGCACCGTTATTAGTCACTACAGTTGGACCCGGGCTTAAAAATTGTGCCCGGTATGAAGAGCATATAATTTTAAAATATGCTGCCCGTAGGTTGCACCCTGTTTATAGGCCTCTTCAAAGCTTGCGTATTGGCTGCGATCATAACCGGGAACAGCCCACCATCCCCCGAGTTCTTCCCAGTGAACCGCCTTGCCCCGTCGGTCAAGCTGTTCCAGAATTTGAAAGCGGGGACTGAGCAGCTTCTTTCCGGATGGCAATGGTGCATTTGTAGCATACGCATAGAGATGCTGTATCTGCGCTTCTACCCCGGAAGCCTCACAGGCAAAAAAAGCTCCATGGTAGCCCTCAACAAACCACACCCGGACAGGATCCGCTCCCCTTAAAAGTTCATTGGCTCCGGCGGCTGTGCCGGTAGCGCTCAAACCGCAATAGTTGTTTTGTTCCGGTTTTACTAAACCGCCATATTTCCACCATCCTGTTTCATGAGCCGCCTGGAAAAAAGCAATATCGCCTCTTATCCCATATTCCTGACCGATGGATATATACAGCTGGGCCAAATCAGGAGCCCCCGGATTCATTCTCCGGGCTGCGGCCCTTAGTTCCGCAGCACTGGCGACAGAATTACCCAGAATGGACACCATGTCTTGCTGTTCCCATTTTTTTGTTTCCCGTTCAGCCGGTTCAGTGATGCCGCGGCTGGGTGATGGCGGGTTAGGAGCAGCTTCGGGCTTATTTATTAACACATAGCGGTTTTCCGGATTCCAGTCCACTTCAAGGCCAAATCCCTCGCTTACTGCTCTTAAAGGAACCATGGTCCGACCCTCTATGATGACCGGGGGCACATCCATCTTTTCCGCTCCCAATTCTTCCCCGTTGATAAATATTCTAACGGTATTTCCTCCGGTTCCGGGCGCGGTTTTCAGGGGATAAGTTGTGCCATGATCAGAGATCAAAACAAAGCGGTTAACGTGATCCCATTCCACCGACAGATTTAATCCTTCACTTACTGCACGGAGAGGAACCATGGTCCGGCCTTCTTTAATAAAAGGTGCAACCGGCATGATATCTGCCCCTAGCTCCTCACCCTCAATATATATCTTCACCCCGGCCACAGCCTGGACCGGTGAAGTGAACACGAAAAAAATGAACATCACCATTATCAATAAGCGGACCGATTTTGTTCCTTTCCTTTTACACATAAATTGAACCCCCATCCCCGTATTTTGTATATCGTTAGTATTTCCCTAAAAATAATGCGAAATCCTTCTTTTTTTAGTTAAATCCACTGATGGCATTTTGGCATGAGCCAGGCGGTTTTACCAGACCTGCATGACCATCAAAACCCTCTTATATACCAAGGATTACGCTTCCGGAAAGATAAACTTACACTATTTGGATTGCCTGGCCAATAACGGCTAATGCAGTGCCGACCCCGGTTCCATCATTTTGCCCGGTTAAGACTTCCAGGGGCCGGACCGGGCCCGCTCCTTCCACAGCTCGATCCTTCTCCCACAGGGATATCTAAAAATCGTGGTTGGATGATCAAAAAAGATATTGCCAAAACCTTCTATATAGGTCATGATATTTAAGAAATGAGAGTAGTCACCATTAATCTTTACCCGCCGGGGGAAAGAACAGTCCTGCCATAACGGGTTTATGATTCCCCCCTTTTCTTGACAGGAAAACCATGATGAATATCAGATCAAATATCCAAAGGACTAAACAGTCCTTTTTTATTTAAGCAGCCCGAAAGTTTATTGCAAACATCCGATCTATTTATTATGCTTAACGCAAATACAGAAGGAGGAGTTTCATGGCCAGATATCTTATAACCGACAGCACCAGTTCCCTCCCGGCTGAAATCATATCACAATATCAGATTAAGGTTATTCCCCTGAATGTTAATATGCCTGATGATTCTTTCAAAGAGGGTTTTGGCCCCAGCAATGCTGAATTTTACGGCCGCTTAAGGAATGAAACGGTTTTCCCCACCACTTCACAACCTTCTGCAGGAGATTTTTTACATATTTTTAAGCAATTGCAACCCGGAGATGAAGCCCTGGTTATATTGATTTCCGCCAGTCTATCGGGAACCATACAATCGGCTCTAATGGCAGAAAAATTGCTCAACAACCCCTTAGTACAGATATATATTATTGATTCACATTCCACCTGTGCCGGATTGGCTTTCCAAGTCATTAAAGCCGGAGAGCTCCTGCAAACAGGCTTATCAACCCATCAGATCATTGAATCCATTTATGCCCTCCAGTCCCGGCTGGAACTGTATTTTGTGGTAGATAACCTGGATTACCTGGCCCGGGGCGGGCGCATCAGCAAACTCAGGGGGCTTATCGGCAACATATTTAGATTAAAGCCCATCTTACATTTGCATGATGGGGAAATAAAACTGTTTAAAAAGGTCCGGACTTCCCCCAAGGCGATCAAAAAAATTCTGTCTTTACTGGAAGATCACGAGGGCCTGGAAAAGGTGGCCATCATCCAGGTTGACGCCGCGGCAGAAGCTTCAATATTGTTGGAGCAAGTACAGCGCATCTATTCCGGTCCTGTCTACATCTATGAACCCCTTCCTGTCATAGGTTCCCATGTGGGACCGGGAACCCTGGGCCTAGCATTTTATTGAACCAACATGAAATCCTGACTGAGGTTGGCAGAACGTTTGCCGCTGATGCAATTAAAAAGTTGCCCCGGGTTCCAAAAAGAAAAAGACAAAGGCAGCCAGTAAGAAACAATAGAAGGCAAAGTAGATCAATTTGCTTTTTTTCAAAAAATCAATTAACCAGTAAATACCAATAAACGAGAAAAAAAAGGCCGCCCCAAAGGCTACTAATAGTGGCCCTGCATCGGTCTGAACCCAGATGCTGTTATCCAGCTCTCCAAACAGCAAGACCGAGGAACCCAAAATGACCGGAATAGACAGTAAAAAAGAAAAACGAACCGCGGTTTCCCTGGATAACCCGACCCATAAGGCAGTAACCAGGGTGATACCGGCCCGGGATATCCCTGGCAAAACCGCTAAGGTTTGTCCCAATCCAACGATAACTGCATCACTGATTTTCATTTCCCGCGCCTCGCGCCTGCCATAATGATGAAATCTCTCGATAAAAATCAATAAAATCCCGGTCACTAGCAGTGCAGCGGCAATAAAAGGCGGAGTTTTCATGGCATCTAATGCCAATCCTTTGAGGAGTAGTCCCAAGCCTCCGGTAATGATGGTGGCTATGACCAGATAGAGGCTAAAGAAAAAATATTCCCGGGTATTCGGCGAGGGCTTGATGATAAATTGTATGGTGCCCTTTATCACCTCCATCAGATCCCGGCGAAAATAAAGGATAACAGCTAAGACTGAAGCCAGATGCAGCCAGATTTCAAAATGCAGCCCGGGAAAATCCCAACCCAGGATTAATTCCGTGATAACAATATGGGCGGTGCTGGATATAGGCAAAAATTCAGTAATCCCTTGAACCAATCCGAATATAACCGCTTCCCAGTAAGACATTTTTCACTTCCTTTGCGCTTAGCCTGGTTTTTCAGGAATGTAGCAACCAAGCAAAATCTTCTCGATAATCCACACCCGGTTGCAAAAAAAAGCGATCCCGATTTTTTTGTCTGCTAAAAATTCTGGGGGGAGTTGCCTCCCCCCAGAATTTTTATCGGCTTCTCCGGGATAAGATCATGCCAAACCCACATTCTGGACAATTTCCATGATCTGCCCTGATTTATTCATGGTGTAAAGATGCACCCCGGGAACCTGGTTTTGCAGCAAGTCCTCCGTTTGCCTGGTAGCATATTCGATCCCGGTTTTTTCCATTTCTGCGGGCTGGTGGCGGTATTTTTCCAGCTGCTTTAGCAGCTCTGGGTTTATGCTCGCCTGGCTTAATTCTTTAATTTTTTGCACCTGGTTTATATTTAGCAGGGGAAAAATACCGGGAACAATGGGACAATCAATGCCCAAACTGCCCGCTCTCTCTATAAAACGGTAATAAAGGGCATTGTCAAAAAAAAGCTGGGTGATTAGAAAATCCACCCCTACTTCCACTTTGGCCTTTAAGTGCGCCAGGTCCTCTTCCAGGCTGGAACTTTCCGGATGACCTTCCGGATATGCCGCTGCCGCAATCCCAAAGTCAGAGCGTATTTTTATATCCCGGATTAAATCCGCAGCATAGGTATAGTCCTGGTTCTTAAGGTTGATCGCGCTGCCCTCAGGCAGATCTCCTCTTAAAGCCAATACATTGTCTATGTTGTTACCCTGCAGTTCATCCAGCAAGGCATTTACTTCAGCCCTGGAGTGACCAATAGACGTTAAATGGGCCAGGGCTTCTATATGAAACTCATTCTTAATACGAGAAGCAATTTCTACCGTCCTCCCGCGGTTGCTGCCCCCGGCTCCATAAGTAACACTAATAAAGGATGGATTGAGGAGCTTGAGCTCATCCAGGGTATTAAAAATCGTAGTTAAAGGATAATCTTTTTTGGGGGGAAAGATCTCCAGGGATAAAACCTTTTTTTGTGTTTTATACAGCTCTATAATTTTCATTACACGTTCTCCATCTGTTTAAACTGTTTTTTTGCCATCGTAATGAGCGTGGAGCCTTTACTTCAAGTTTTTAATGATCTCGTTGGCAAATTCTGAAGTCTTGAGTTCCACTGCTCCCTCCATCAAGCGGGCAAAGTCATAGGTAACCGTTTTGGCCGCGATGGTTTTTTCCAAAGCTTTAATAATCATATCAGCCGCCTGGTTCCATCTTAGATGCTGCAACATCATAACTCCGGATAGCAGGACCGAGGATGGATTCACTTTATCCAGACCAGCATATTTGGGAGCGGTGCCATGGGTAGCTTCAAATACCGCATGCCCGGTAACATAATTGATATTCGCTCCCGGTGCGATCCCGATGCCCCCAACCTGGGCCGCTAACGCATCAGATATGTAATCCCCGTTCAGGTTCATGGTAGCTATGACATCAAATTCCCGGGGTCGAGTGAGAATCTGCTGTAAAAATATGTCGGCTATGGCATCTTTTACAATGATCTTGCCTTCACTTTCTGCTTTTCGCTGGGCTTCGTTGGCTGCTTCCTCACCCTGTGCCTCTTTGATCCGGTCATATTGATCCCAGGTAAAGACCCGGTCCCCAAATTCTGTCTCCGCCAGTTCAAAAGCCCATTGTTTGAAAGCCCCTTCGGTAAATTTCATAATATTCCCTTTGTGTACGATGGTGACGCTTTTTCGGCCTTCATCCAGGGCATATGTCAGAGCTGCCCGGACCAGTCTTTTGGTTCCTTCTTCGGAAATGGGTTTTATGCCCAGGGCAGAAGTAGCCGGGAACTTGATTTTATTGGTCCCCATTTCCTGTTGCAAAAAGGCAATTAATTTTTTTACCTGCTCTGAGCCGCTTTCATATTCAATGCCGGCATAGATGTCTTCTGTGTTTTCCCTGAAAATGACCATGTCTGTGTCTTCGGGGCGTTTTAAGGGAGACGGTACCCCCTGGAAATAGCGTACCGGCCGCATACAAGCATAAAGATCCAATTCCTGGCGCAAAGCCACATTCAGAGAACGGATTCCGCCTCCTACGGGCGTGGTTAAAGGCCCTTTTATGGCCACCATTTTTTCTCTTATTTCATCCAAAGTCCGGGAAGGAAGCCATTCACCTGTTTGTAGGTAGGCTTTTTCCCCGGCCAGTATTTCCTGCCAAATAATCTTCTTTTGCCCCCGGTAGGCCTTTTCAACGGCTGCGTCAATAACCCTGGATGCGGCTGCCCAAATATCCGGTCCCGTTCCGTCTCCTTCAATAAAGGGGATAATGGGATAATCAGGGACCTGCAGGATTCCATCCGTCATGGTAATAACCTGAGGACTCTTCTCTGTTTTATGTTCAACCATGTCTTTGCCCTCCTCATACATATTAGTTCACCCCGGCCATGGTAAGATCCGGAGTGCATCTACCCCCAGGGGGAATCCAAATATCCCCTGGTATTCAAGGGTAGGCAATCCTCGTAATTCTTTATTTTTCCGTCAGATTAAACGTACCGTATTTTTTAAAATGTTCCACTAATCCTCCATCGTCCAGGATCTTCAACATAACCGGCGGCAGAGGAGTAATGGGAATATCGATCCCCCGGGTCATATTTTTCAATATCCCCTGATTAAGATCAATTTCCAACTCATCTCCCGGTTCGATAAGATCGGTATCGCACTCCACCAGTGGCAAACCGGTGTTGATGCAGTTGCGATAAAAAATACGGGCAAAGGATTTGGCAATCACCGCACTGATGTCAGCATTAATGATAGCCAGGGGAGCTTGTTCCCGGGACGAACCACAGCCGAAATTTTTGCCGGCAACGATAAAATCACCTTTTTTGATCCTGGCATAGAATTCCGGATCCAGGTCTTCCATGACATGCCGGGCCAATTCCTTCATGTCCAGGGTCTTAAATTTATAGCGCCCGGAAATAATATAATCCGTATTTACATCATTGCCAAATTTGTGTGCTTTTCCTTTTAAATACATGATATCCCCCTTTTTCACCTCGGAATCTTATTTCCCTTTTATACCGTTTCCCTGGTAGCAACGGTTAATATAACCGCCTCTGATCGGGATTTTTTAGAAAAACTCCCGGGGATCCGTTATTTTTCCCGTTAACATAGATGCTGCCACCGTAGCCGGTGATGCCAGGTATACAAAAGCACGGTTGTTACCCATGCGGCCTTTAAAATTACGGTTGGCTGTGGATATAACATTTTCTCCGTCTGATGGTACCCCGTTATGGGTTCCCACGCAAGGCCCACATCCCGGAGTCACCACTGCAGCTCCAGCTTCTACCAGGATCTGTAAAATCCCTTCCGCCATGGCCTCCAGCATTACCTGCCGGGAAGAGGGCGCTACAATGAAGCGGGTATCCGGAGCAATCTTCTTCCCTTGCAATATCTGGGCGGCGATGCGTAAATCTTCCATTCTTCCATTGGTGCAGGTGCCAATAAACCCCTGGTGTATTCTGGTTCCTGCGACTTCTCCGACCGGTGCCACATGATCCACCGTATGAGGTTTGGCTACCTGGGGCTCCAAATCAGATACATCGTATTCCAGTACCCGGGCATACTCAGCGTCCTCATCGGCTTGCACCAATTCAAAATCTCTTTGGCTGTGGGCCTTAACCCAAGCAACAGTTTTTTCATCCCCCTCCATCAGACCGCATTTGGCTCCCATTTCGATAGCCATATTGCTGATAGTGAAGCGGGCCTCTACCGAGAGATCTTTAATGGCTTCCCCCACATATTCTGCTGCCATGTAGGTAGCACCATCGGCGGTAACATCTCCGATTAAAAACAATATCAGATCCTTGGAAAAAACACCGGGAGGCAGTTTTCCGTTACAAATAAATTTAATGGTTTCTGGTACTTTGAACCATAACTTGCCGGAAACAATTCCGGCCGCCAGATCGGTTGAGCCCACCCCGGTAGAAAAAGCATTAATGGCTCCATACGTACAAGTATGTGAATCTGCTCCTATGATCAGGTCACCGGGAACTACCAGCCCCTGTTCAGGAAGAAGCTGATGACAAACACCCTCGCCAATGTCGTAGAGGATGATGCCCTGTTCACTGGCAAACTGGCGCATCTGCTGGTGCAGTTGGGAAACCCCCTGCAAAGGGCTGGGGGAACTATGGTCAATGACCATTGCCACCCGCTTAGGATCAAAGACCCTTACGGCTTTCATTTCATTAAAAGCCTGAATAGCTAAGGGAGAAGTCCCATCCTGGCCCATGACAAAGTCTAAATCGGCAATTACAATATCATTCGCTTTGGCGTTTTTCCCACTTTTATAGGATAATATTTTCTCTGCTATCGTCTTGCCCAAGTTTTACCCCTCTCTCCATTATATATTCCTCATAAATATACATCAGTTCCTTGTCAAAAAGAGATCTTTTCATATCAACAGACATCTGCCTGACCCGACTCAAAATATCCTGGGTTTCCTCATCTGTCAGCTGGATCCCATACTCGGTGGCAAATTTAAAACGGATAGACGCTGAACCCGAATGCTTCCCAATCACAATCTGCCTTTCCAATCCCACTTCTTCCGGCTCAAACACTTCATAAGTAAGGGGGTTTTTAATAACACCGTCCCCATGGATCCCCGATTCATGAGCAAATATATTGGCGCCCACAATGGGCTTGCTGACAGGTAGTATTCTACCTGATGCCCGGGCTACATATAAAGCCACTTCCCGAAAAAGAGTGGTATCATATTGCAAATCAATATTAAGTAAATATTTCAGGCTCATAATCACTTCCTGCAAACAGGCATTTCCGGCCCTCTCTCCCAAACCGTTAATGGTTACTCCGACATAATTCGCCTCGGCATAAACCCCGGCCAGGGCATTGGCTGTGGCCATACCAAAGTCATTGTGGGTATGCATCTCAATTTCCAGACCCACGGCATTAATTAAGGTCTTGATATAACGGTAGGTAGTTAGCGGGTTTAGGATTCCCACGGTATCACAAAACCGTAGCCGGTTTGCTCCCGCCCGTTTCGCCACCAGGGCAAATTCAGTCAGAAATTCCATATTGGAACGGGAAGCATCTTCAGCATTGACGGACACATACAGCTCATGGTCTTTGGCATATTTAACCGCATCAGACATGCGGCGCAAGACATCTTCCCGGGTAGTATGAAGCTTGTGTTCGATATGGATGTCTGATGTAGAAATCGATATGGCTACTGAATCCACCCCACAATCGATGGATTCTTTAATATCCTGTATATTGGCCCGGTTCCAGGCCATAATACTGGATTTAAGCCCTAAGTTTACAATCCTTTTGATGCATTCCTTTTCTGCCCCTCCCATAACCGGAATCCCGGCTTCAATCTGGTCTATTCCCATAGCATCCAGATAACGGGCAATCCTGATCTTCTCTTCATTGGCAAAAACTACCCCGGCGGTCTGCTCCCCGTCTCTCAGGGTGGTGTCTACAATGTGTATTTTCTTAGCATTATCTTGTAGAAACCATTCTCTGTCCATGGTGTCCCACAGCATTCAATCACTCCTCAGTTAAAGTTTCTTTTAAGATCTTGTTCACCAATCCGGGGTTCGCCTGTCCCTTGGTTACCTTCATAATCTGGCCCACTAAAAAACCCAGGGCTTTCTCTTTCCCATTTTTATAATCCCGGACTACTTCCGGGTTTTCTTCCAGGACCTTCCTGACCAGCTGCAGGAGTGCTTTTTCATCAGAAATTTGCACCATCCCTTTTTCCTGAATAATTTTATCCGGGCTGCTGCCGGTAGCAAACATTTCTTCAAAAACGTTCTTAGCCATTTTACCACTTATGGTACCATTATCTATATAGTTTAACATCAAGATAAAATCATTACTGTTAATTTTACACTCGCTGATATTCATGTTGTGCAGGTTTAACAACCGGTTTAATTCCACCATCATCCAGTTGGAAACCACCTTTGCATTGCTATACCGGGCTGCACAGGCATCAAAAAAAGCCAGATAGTCAGGGCTGAGAGAAATAATGGCAGCATCATAGGCCGGCAAACCTTGTTCTTTCATCAAACGTTCCCGGGCCTGATCCGGCATTTCCGGCAAATTGCGGCGCAACGCTTCCACCCAATCCCTGCTTATATGAATAGGAACCAGGTCCGGATCAGGAAAATAGCGGTAATCGTGGGCTTCTTCCTTAGAACGCAGGCTTCTGGTTACCTGCTTCTCCTCATCCCATGTCAGGGTCTCCTGGATAATGGTTCCGCCGTCTTCCAGGCGCTCTTTTTGCCGGTTAACTTCATATTCTATCGCTCTTTCCAGCGAGCGGAAGGAGTTAAGGTTTTTTATTTCAGTCCGGGTCCCCAGTTTTTTCTCTCCCAGGGGTCGAATAGATACATTGGCATCACAACGCAGTGAGCCCTCCTCCATTTTACAATCTGATACCCCCGCAAACAATAGAACTGCCCGCAATTTTTCCAGGTAGTCCCGGGCTTCTTCCGCGCTGCGCATATCGGGTTCAGAAACGATTTCCAAGAGGGGCACCCCGGACCGGTTTAAATCTACCAGGGTATAAAGAGTTTCTGTAATGGCGCCCTGGTGGATCAGTTTCCCGGCATCTTCTTCCATGTGGGCCCGATGGATACCGATCCTCTTAGGTGCTCCATCGACATCAATTTCCAGATATCCCTGCTGGCAGATAGGCATGGCAAACTGAGAAATCTGGTACGCTTTGGGTAAATCGGGATAAAAATAGTTTTTACGGTCAAATTTACATACTTCTGCAATGTGACAATTCAGGGCTAAACCGGCTTTAATAGAAAGCTCAACCGCTTCTTTGTTCAAGACCGGCAGCATGCCCGGAAAACCCGCGCAAATCGGACAAACATGGGTATTGGGTTCAGCCCCAAATTCATTGGGGCAGGCACAAAAAATTTTGCTTTTCGTATGTAGTTCTACATGGACTTCTAAACCAATAACGGTTTCATATTCATGACCCATTTGCCTTACACCTCCAATTCTGGTTTCATGGAATGATACTCGGTATTTTGTTCAAACGCATAAGCGGCCTGCATAATAAGCGATTCAGCAAAAGGTTTCGCGATGATCTGCATACCCAGGGGCAATCCCCGGGTTAAGCCACAAGGTATGGACATGGCAGGCAAACCGGCCATATTGACCGGCACCGTTAAAATATCATTCATGTATAAGGTAATCGGATCCTCAACATGAGCTCCTATAATAAATGGCGGAGTCGGAGTAGTTGGGGTTACGATCAAATCATAGCTGGCAAATACCTTATCAAAATCGCTGCTAATCAGTCGCCTTACTTTAAGGGCTTTTAAGTAATAAGCATCGTAATACCCGGAACTTAAGGCGTACGTTCCCAGCATAATGCGTCGCTTCACTTCAGCACCAAAGGCCGTTCCTCTGGTCTGGGCAAACATATCAATCACGTTATCGGCTTCTAAATCCCGGTAGCCATAACGGACACCATCAAAACGGGCCAGGTTGGCACTGGCTTCAGCTGGAGCGAGCAGGTAATAGGCAGGCAGAGCATATTCACTGTGGGGCAGGGAGACCTCCTCCACGATGGCACCCAGTTCTTCCAGTTTTTTCAGGCTCTTCATGACCGCAGCTTTTATCTCTTCATCTACGCCCAAGGCAAAATACTCCCGGGGATAGGCTATTTTTATCCCTTTCACACCTTCATCCAAAGCGGATACAAAGTCTGGAACCGGTACATTAACACAGGTGGTATCTCCGGGATCATGGCCGGCAATAATGGAAAACACCAGAGCACAATCCCGTACATTCTGAGCCAATACACCCACCTGATCCAGAGAGGAAGCATAAGGCACCACTCCCCGGCGGGAAACCCTGCCGTATGTGGGTTTCAAGCCCACAACCCCGCAATAAGCGGCCGGTTGCCGGATAGAACCTCCGGTATCTGTACCTAAACAGAAAGGAACTTCCCGGGCACTTACGGCTGCGGCTGAGCCCCCTGAAGAACCGCCGGGGACCCGGTCTAAAGCCCAGGGATTGCGGGTTGGGAAAAATGCAGACTGTTCCGTTGAAGATCCCATGGCGAATTCGTCCAGGTTCGTTTTCCCCATTAATAGCGCCCGGGTTTCTCTTAGTTTCGCCACCACAAAGGCATCATAAACCGGAATAAAATCTTCCAGCATCCTGGAAGCGCAGGTAGTCTTCATGCCCCGGGTACAAATAAGGTCTTTTAGTCCATAAGGAATACCGGCCAATCCGGTATACCCTCCCTCTTGATCAACCCGGGCTGCCTCCCGTAATGCTCCTTCTTCATCTAAAGTAATAAATGCTTTTACCTTCCCTTCCACCTGGCTAATCCTTTCCCGGAAAGCCCGGACAATTTCTACCGAAGATATTTCACCGGATTGCAGCTTATGCTGCAGCAGGTAAACCGGAAAATCCCATAAATTCATTTATTTTTTGCTCCCCTCTACATAATTTTGGGCACTTTGTACTGTCCATCCTCTTTCATGTCCGTACTGCTCATCAGGAGCTCCCGGTCCATTCCCGGTTCAGTCTTATCCTCCCTGAAAACATTGTTCACCGGAAGGATATGGGTTAAAGGCTCTACCTTGTCGGTATCCAGCTCATTGAGTTTATCTACATAGTTAAGAATAGAACTCAGTCTTGCCACCATTTCCTTTTTTTCTTCCGGTTTTAAAGTTAAGCGGGCCAGTCCGGCCACATGCTCAACTTCTTTAATATTTAAAACCATTACATATAACCTCCCTCAGGTATATTTTTTGGTACTACGAGCTGTCCTTTCTCATTGGATCGGGCCGGTTTTCATCATCATAGTCCATGCTCATGGCTCTATAAAACCAGCTACAGTCAGCTCTCCCGGTTAAGTAACACAGCTGGTAGCTGGTATCATGACGTTTTAAATACACTGGTCATTAAAACAGCAAATGGATCAAAACCCCTGCCTGGCAATTTAGATTCCCATTTTTCATACCATCCGATCACCGGGTAATAAAAGCAAAAGGCACCAGACCCGGGGATGAATTTTCTGTATGATAATTCATGTATCCCCCCTGTTTCAAGAAAAAAAATGTGTTTGCCTCCAGGGTTTGATCGTTTTTTATCAAAAAACTATTAATATTATATACCAGATACGAAGGGGTTTAATGAAAAATCTATTGGTATACTGTGTTCACGAATTAATTTTCTGCGGCCGGGTTTTTTCCCGACCGCCAAAACATAAAAAAACGCCGGCAGGCCCCGGAAAGCAAATAAACCCGGTATTTCCGGTGCAAAACAATCGTGTAATAAACCCCTTATCATACTAATCCGCCGGCTTAAAAGAATTGAGCATACCCAAGAACTCCTTTTCATCTATGATGTTTATTCCCAGCTGCAGCCCCTGGGTATATTTGCTTCCCGGATTGGCTCCCACCACCAGATAATCCGTTTTTTTGCTTACTCCAGACGTCACCTTGCCCCCCAGGGCTTCAATCATTTGGCCGGCCTCAGTCCGGCTCAGGGCCTCCAGGGTACCGGTGAGGACAAAGGTGCGGTTGGCCAACGGTTTTTCCTGTGGTTCCTTACCATCTGCCCTGGGATTTACCCCGAATGTTTGTAGTTTTTCTATGGTCATACGGTTGTGGGGTTCATTAAAAAAATGGATGATGCTGGCTGCTACTTTTTCACCGATATCATTGATTTCTTTAAGCTCTTCCGTGCTCACTTGAAAAAAATCATCTATCCGGGAAAAATAGCCGGCCAGGGTGCGGGCGGTTTTTACCCCCACATGGCGAATGCCTAGAGCCGCGATAAAACGGTACAAAGGCCTGTTTTTGCTGGCTTCAATGGCATTAATAAGCTTTTGAGCCGATTTTTCGCCCATCCGCTCCAATAGGATCAGGTCCTCCTGGCGCAAACCATACAGGTCAGACACATTTCGTATCATTTCCCGGGATAGTAATTGTTCTATTAAGGCGGGACCGAGTCCGTCTATATCCATTCCCTCTCGGGAAGCAAAAAATATCAGGCTTTCTTTTAAACGGGCAGGACAGTTCATATTGGTGCAGCGGACGGCAACCTCGTTTTCCTCTTTCACCAGAATACTGTTACAGAAGGGACAATGCAGCGGGGGAATAATTTCTGTCTCCATACCCGATCTTTTTTCCGGAACGGAAAGAATGATCTCCGGGATAATATCCCCTGCTTTACGGACCAGAACGATGTCCCCGATGCGAATGTCTTTTTCTTTCACCAATTCGAAATTATGCATGCTGGCCCGGCTTACAGTGGTACCGGCCAAATGCACGGGTTCCAGTATGGCAGTGGGGACAACAACCCCGGTACGACCTACATTAATCTCACATTCTACCAGTCGGGTTTCTTTTATTTCTGCCCGAAATTTATACGCTACTGCCCATCGTGGACTTTTGGCCGTTTGCCCCAGTTTTTTCCTGTAAGCCAGAGGGTTTAATTTGATTACCACCCCATCTATTTCATATGGCAGCTGATGCCGTCTCTCCTCATATTTCAGGTAGTATTCCGCGATATCTTCCAAGTTATGGCAAACACGGAATTCCGTGTTTACCGGCAATCCCAAATCCTGCAGGAAATACAGATATTCTTCCTGGGTTTCCAATGGATTTTCAGGAATATGTATGACATCGTAAAAAAAAGCGGCCAGGGATCTGGCGGCCGTTGTACCGGGGTTTAACTGGCGCAGAGATCCGGCGGCAGCATTTCGGGGGTTGGCAAACAATCTTTCTCCCTGTTCTTCTTTTTCCTGATTCAATCGCAAAAATTCTTGCTTGGGCATAAAGATTTCTCCCCGCACTTCTAAGCGGGGAAGATTTTTTTGTAATTTTAAGGGGATGCTCCGGATGGTTTTTACGTTTAGGGTTACATCTTCACCTAATTCCCCATCCCCGCGGGTGGCTGCACGGGAAAAAACCCCCTCTTCATAAATTAGGACGATGGAAACACCGTCGATTTTTAATTCTGCAGTATAGACCGGATCAGGCACAATTTTTCTGATTTTACTGTCAAAATCCAGTAATTCCGGCCAGGAGAACACATTTTCTAAGCTTAATAAAGGAGCGCGATGGCGTATGGTCTCGAAACCTGCCCCAGGTTTTCCCCCTACTCTCTGGGTTGGAGAATCGGCAGTTATGTATTGGGGGTTTTCCTGTTCTATCTTCTTCAGTTCCTGCATAAGCACGTCATATTCATCATCACTGATCCGGGGCCGGTCAAGGACATAATAATAATAATCATGGGTCCTGATGGTATCCCGGAGTTGTTCCAGGCGATCTTTGATCTCCATCGGGGTTACTCCTCCTACTACATATCTGGCTCTAGCGAAGCGGTTTTCATGCAGGGATATGATATATGATGGTAACCGGGGTTGCAAAAAAGATTCCGGAAAAATTCCCGTTTGCCAACCATTCATTTCCCGGCCTGCTGAGGTTATGGGCAGATCCGGCATCCGCAGCATCCGGGGTCTCCCAGGAACCATCATTCTGCAGGTTCGAAGAACTGTTGCCGCTCCTTTTACCTGGAGATATTTAACTTATTTTTTCCAGGGGGGCAATATCCAGGCGCAACATCCTGGTTCCTGCCCGTTCAAAGTCCACCACTGCAAGTTCTTCTTCTTCCTTTAGTTTTTTTACCACCCCGATGCCGAATTTCTTGTGAATAACGGTATCCCCTTCCTCCAATTTAGATTTTATGATTTTTTTCTGGTGGGGATACGCGATGAGATCCTCCGGGATCTCCTGAATAAACCGAGAAGGAGGATTGTTTTTTTCATAACCAAAAAGCAGGCGGGATACACAGTTGGTAAAAAATAATTTTTCCTGGGCCCGGGTAATACCTACATAACATAATCTTCTTTCCTCTTCCATCTCTTCGGGGGTTTCCACCCGGTAAGAGGGAAAAACCCCTTCTTCCATTCCGGTCATAAATACCACGGGGAATTCCAGCCCCTTGGCACCGTGGAACGTCATCAGCATCACGGCATCATTATAATCCGTGTCATCTGCATCCTGAACCAGAGCGACCTGGGCCAGAAAATCTTCCAGGCTTTCTCCCCCTTCTTTTTGGAATTCAATGGCAATGGATCTTAGTTCATGCAGGTTTTCAATCCGAGAGTGCACATCGGCCAGGTTCTGCTGGTGCAAATATTCCATATACCCACTGCTGGCAAAAAGATGGTCCATAATTTCTTTTAAAGGAGCCCCGGAAATAGATAATTCTGCTATGAAATGGATCATACCATAAAAGTTTTCCAGATTCTCTGCCATCCTTCTGCTAAGACCGGGAACCAGCTGGGGATCTCCTAAAATATCCAGCACCGCTTTACCCTCCTGCAGGGCAAATTGTTCAATTTTTTCAATGGTCTTATCTCCTATACCCCGACGCGGGGTATTAATAACCCGTCTGAAACTTAAGTGGTCATTAAAGTTACAGGCCAGTTTCAAATAGGCAATAATATCTTTAATCTCTTTGCGATCATAAAACCTTCTGGCTCCAACTATTTTATAGGGAATATACTGCCGTAACAAGGCTTCCTCCAGTATTCGGCTCTGGGCATGGGTGCGGTAAAAAACAGCATGGTCATTGTACTTTTTACCTTCCCTGTCGACCAGGTCACTGATGGTTTCGGCAATAAACTGGGCTTCCTGGTAACTGTCCCGAGCACAATAATTAATAATTTTATCGCCCTCATCATTTGAGGTATATAAGGTCTTGGGTTCCCGGGAAGGGTTGTTATTAATAACCGAGTTGGCCGCTGTGAGAATCTGCGGCGTGGAACGGTAATTCAATTCCAGTTTGATGACATTGCAATCAGGATAATCCTGCTTAAAGCGATTTATATTATAGGGTTCTGCTCCCCTCCAACTATAAATGGACTGATCCGGATCTCCTACCACAAAAATGTTTTGGGTCTGTTTGGCTAAATAATGGGCCCATAAATATTGCGCATAATTGGTGTCCTGGTACTCGTCAATCAGGATATAGCGGAACCGGTTTTGGTACTTGGTCAAAATCAAAGGATGTTCTTTAAACAGCTTAATGCACAGACCGATTAAATCTTCGAAATCCAGGGCATTGAGTTCTTGCATCCGGCTATGATAAAGACGGAAAATCCGTTTATACTTTTCCTGGTGGGCAAATGGGATCGGCAAATCCGCAAAATATTTCTCCGCATCCAGGAGGGAGTTTTTAATAAATTTAATTTTATACAAATACTCTTCCGGTTTGCTTTCAAAATCTTCTTCTTCTTTTAAAAGGTCTTTCACCAGGGCTTTGGTTTCCATTTCGTCTAGAATAGAAAAATTACGATTATAGCCCAAATGGTCAATTTCCATCTTTAATATTTTATAACAGGCTGCATGAAATGTTTGAATCCAGGATCCGGTGAAGTTATGGATCAAAGCCCCTACCCGGGCTCTCATTTCCCCGGCTGCTTTATTGGTAAAGGTTATAGCCAGGATGTTTTGAGGATCCACGCCTCTATTTACAAGGTTAGCAATTCTACGGGTTAGAACCCGGGTTTTTCCGCTTCCGGCTCCGGCCAATACCATGCAGGGACCGTTAAAATGTGTCACTGCCTGGCTCTGCCCCTCGTTCAATCCCTCCATTATATCTGGCATCTGATAACCACCTTTTTTCACGAACTTATTGTACCTGTGTAGCACTTTCTTATTAATCATACCATAAATATACCCCGTAGTTTTTCCTTATAATGCAGCCGGTCATGATAAACCCCGTACGTCTCTTGCCTTTATTCTGCCGGGATGAACAATGCCAATCCTCCCTGAGACCATATTTCCCCGGCGAATAAGGCGGAAAAAAACAGATCCGGACAAAAAAACAAGGTCCCGTATTTATAAGGACCTTGTTATCCGTCTGGCATGGTTCCTGCCTTATCTGCGGGCAGCCAGTTCTGCCATGACCTGGGTTAATGCGATATCTTTTTCCACCAGCAATACCAGGAGATGGTAGATTAAATCTGCGGTTTCATACACCAGGTCCTCAGAAGAGGTATTCTTGGCCGCGATCAACACTTCCGCGCTCTCTTCGCCCACTTTTTTTAAGATTTTGTCCAGCCCGCTGGTAAACAGATAAGTAGTATAAGATTCCGGGGGTAAATGTTCTTTTCTGCTCTGAATCACAGCATATAATTCCTGCAGAATGCTCAGATAACGGTCCTCTCTGTTTTCCTCGGTATCAGGGCTTTGCTTTTTTCCATATACCTCCTGGGGATCAAAAACAGGTGCGCTTTGCTCCCGGCCTTTGATATCACGGTAAAAACAGGTGTCATGCCCTGTATGGCAGGCCGCTCCGGTCTGTTCCACTTTT
>PWPP01000102.1 GCA_003558625.1 Syntrophomonas sp. | reverse complement strand
CAGGGCATGATCATTGTTGGGGATGTTTATTTTGAAGATGATTGTGGGCATTTTGGTTCCAGTGCCCAAAGCCCGTCTTGGGAAGACTTAAATGCCATCAACCGGTCCCGGATTTTGGCCCGCAGGATCGTGCAGGTGGCAACAGCGACGCAATCATTAAGAAACAGGTCATAAAAACAGGTTTTTAAGAACTCATATGCGCTGTTATGAAACCTTAGCCTTAAACGGATAAGGTTTTATGTGAC
The DNA here is from genome assembly GCA_003558625.1 of Syntrophomonas sp. Classification (GTDB taxonomy): domain Bacteria; phylum Bacillota; class Syntrophomonadia; order Syntrophomonadales; family Syntrophomonadaceae; genus PWPP01. The sequence goes on along the minus strand of PWPP01000102.1, from coordinate 9,816 downwards.
AGGAGTGGTTTTATGCATATTCGTGAAGAAATAGAAAGACGGGAGCAGTTAACCTTGAGCCCATGGGGTATTATATCTGCCTGTTCCCGGGGGCGAGAAGAAAAGGAAGAAGAAGATCCGGTTCGTACATGTTTCATGGTGGATCGGGACCGGATTATACATTCCAAATCCTTTCGCCGCTTGAAACATAAAACCCAGGTGTTTATAGCACCCCAGGGTGATCATTATCGTACTCGGCTGACCCATACCCTGGAGGTTAGCCAGATTGCCCGCACCATAGGAGCGGGCCTCAATCTGAACCTGGATCTTATTGAGGCTATGGCTTTAGCCCATGATGTAGGCCATACTCCTTTTGCCCATGCCGGGGAGCAGGTTCTAAACAGTTTATGCCGGCACGGATTTCGACATAATGAAAACAGCATCAGGGTGCTGACCCGAATTGAAAAACCAACGTCCAGATTCGGTTTAAACCTGACCCGGGAAGTCTTAGATGGGGTATTACATCACAGTGGTTATGGAACCGCTGCCAGCAAAGCCTTTACCCTGGAAGGTCAGGTGATCAGATTAAGCGATAAAATAGCGTATGTACAACACGATATAGATGATTCTATGAGGGCGGGACTGCTGCGCTTAGATGAAATACCTGCAGGATATTTAGAAACCCTGGGTTATTCTCATAGCCAGAGGATTGCCACCCTGGTAACCGACACCATATATCATACCAGAACATTAATGGATCAGAAAAATGAGGTGATTGTTTCACCTAGCCTCCGTATTGAAAAAGCTTTAAAGGGGCTTCGATCGTTCATGTTTGAAAAAATATACCGGGGGGAAGTATGCCTGGCTGAAAGAAAGAGAGCGATGTTTATTATTGAGCATTTATATCATTACTTTATGAAAAATCCCGATAAAATGACAGAATTATACCGTGCTATAGCCCTGGAAGAAGGCGTGGAAAGCGCCGTGGCGGATTATATATCCGGTATGAGCGATGCGTATTGCATTTCATATTTTAACGACATCTATGTACCCAAATCATTAGTGCCGGAAGGAATGAAAAATGGTACGTTTATCAGCAATTAGCAAAAAAACCAATGATTATTTTTCATTTTCTAATAAGTTAGAAACAAATTATTAGGACAGATAGAAGGAATTTTTTTCTCTATATAGAATAGTAGGTGGAGGCATGTCAGGCTTGTATGAAGATCAGGTAAAAGAAATCCAGCTAAGAATTGATTTAGTTGATCTGGTGGCAGAAAGCATAGAGCTTAAACGCAAGGGCAATCGCTACTGGGGTTTATGCCCGTTTCATCAGGAGAAAACCCCATCCTTTTCGGTGTCTCCCGCTAAGCAGATGTATTATTGTTTTGGCTGTAATCAGGGGGGAGATGTATTTTCCTATTTAATGCAAAGGGATGGTCTCGACTTTAAAGAAGCGATTGCAGTTCTGGCTGAGAGAACCGGGGTTGTATTAGACCCCGGTCGGCGTAATGACAATAAGCAAAAAAATATTGTATATGCCATCAATAAAGTTGCAGCCCGTTATTTCAGGCAGCAGCTAGGCGGTAAAGGAAAAGAGGCGCTAGAAGCCTGGAGTTATATTCTTCAACGCGGGATTTCTAATGAGGCGATAGAGGTTTTTCAAATTGGCTATGCTACTAATTCCTGGGAAGAACTGGGCAGATATTTATTAAAACAGGGATTTACGGCCAAAGAATTGCTCCTGGCCGGTTTGACCAAGGAAGGAAAAAACAACCGCCTATATGATGTTTTTCGAAACCGTATTATTTTTCCGATCTGGCACTATAACGGAGACATTATTGGCTTTGGAGGCCGGGGATTATCGGAAGACAATATACCAAAGTATTTAAATTCGCCCGAGACCAGTGTGTTTTCCAAAAGAAACAATTTATATGGTTTATACCAGGCAAAAAACGAAATACGAAGGAGCAATGAAGCGATTCTGGTAGAAGGTTATATCGATTGTATTACTCTTAGCCAGATTAATATTAAAAACGTGGTTGCCTCCCTGGGGACGGCATTTACCGCTGAACAAGCCCGCCTGCTGCATAGATATGCAGAAAAAGCCGTAATTATTTTTGACGGGGATGAAGCAGGACAGAGAGAAACCTTAAAGACCATTGGAGTGCTTTTGGATCAGGGGATTCAGGTAGAAGTGGTAAGTCTGCCTTACGGACAGGATCCCAATGATTTTGTACAGAGTTATGGAAAAGAGGAATTTTATTCCTATATACAGAATAATAAAGACACTCCTATTGCATATAAAATTAAACAGCTCCTGGCTCAAGAGAAAAATTTAGAAATGGCAGCGGTTAAAAGAATTATTCATTATATAAAACCTGATATCATTGCGCTGAATAGCCCGGTAGAAAAAGATCATTATATCAAGATGCTGGCCCAAAAGCTGAGAGTGGAAGAAAATTTGCTATACCGTGAAGTTCATGCCGGGGATAAAACCATAGCGGCTGATCATGACACAAAACAAAATAATAGGTGGGAAAATCGCAATCATTCAGAACAGTATAGTATTCAGGAAAGATTATTGGCTACCATGTTGCAGGATGAAAAAATTTTTACCTGGGTAAAAAATGAAATCGGCCTTAACTTTTTTAGTGATTTACACTATAAAAAAATTGCCTTGCTTTATGATCAGCCAGAGGATTATTTGCCGGACCGGTTGGATCATTTAAAGGCACAGGCAGGGCAGCAGGGATTGAATCATGCATTGGCCAAGTTGTTGTTTTTATTGGAAGAAGATTGTAGCCTCGAAGCATTTGAAATCAAAGACATTATTGAGAGAATAAAATTATTAAAATCGGAAGCCCAATATAATAAGCTGTTAAACCAAGTTCATATACTACAGGAAACAGGAGATTTTTATCAGGTCCTTAGGCTAATTATAGCTATGGATCGTTTCCTGAACAAAATTGAGGAAGGGGGGGGAAAATGAAATTAGATGGTAAATTAGCCGAAGCGATTATTATTTTAGCTGAAAAAGGAAAAAAGAAGAAAAGCTTGACTTATGAAGAAATCATAGAAGATTTGCAGGCATTTAACCTGGAACCTGATCATATAGATGATATTTTTGAACACTTGCAGTCATTGGGCATTACCGTAGGCAATGAGAGTGAAATTGTTGCCCTGCAAGAGCGTGAGCGTGAGAGCGTAGAAGAGGAAAAGGTCACCGTCCCCGAAGGGGTAGAAATAGATGACCCGGTTCGCATGTACTTAAAAGAAATTGGCCGTGTTCCCCTTCTGACAGGAGACCAGGAAATTGACCTGGCGAAAAGAATTGAAAAAGGTGAAGAGGAAGCTAAACGCAAACTGGTGGAAGCCAACCTCAGATTGGTTGTAAGCATCGCTAAGAGGTATGTTGGTCGGGGAATGCTGTTTTTAGACCTGATTCAGGAAGGCAATCTGGGCCTGATGAAGGCTGTGGAAAAGTTTGATTATCTAAAAGGGTACAAATTTAGCACGTATGCTACCTGGTGGATCAGACAGGCCATAACCAGAGCTATTGCAGATCAGGCCCGAACCATTAGAATCCCGGTTCATATGGTAGAAACCATAAACAAACTATCCCGGGTACAAAGAAATTTGCTGCAAACCCTGGGCCGAGAGCCTACACCGGTTGAGATTGCAGCCGAAATGGATATACCTGTTGAAAGAGTCATAGAGATTATTAAAGTAGCCCAGGAACCGGTGTCTTTGGAAACCCCCATCGGAGAAGAAGACGATAGCCACTTGGGAGATTTTATCACTGACGAAGAGGCAGAGTCCCCTGAAGAGTCAGCTTCGTTTGTGTTACTGCGTGAGCACCTGGATGGCATCTTAAAAACATTAACCGAAAGGGAAGAGAAGGTATTAAGACTCAGGTTTGGATTAGATGACGGGCGCCCCCGAACCCTGGAGGAAGTGGGGCAGGAGTTTGGTGTTACCCGGGAGAGGATCAGGCAGATTGAAGCGAAGGCGTTAAGAAAATTGAGACATCCTTCCCGCAGTAAGAAGCTAAAAGATTACATTGAATAAGGGTTTTTAATTTAATCGTTATTATTATTGACACTATTATGTATAAATTATATAATAAAAATCGTTGATGCTTTCCTCGATAGCTCAATGGTAGAGCATCCGGCTGTTAACCGGAGGGTTGTAGGTTCGAATCCTACTCGGGGAGCCAAGTGTAAAGCAGGCGGTAACTACAGGTTACCGCTTTTAAATTAAAACACAAATACTTCTACAGAATTAGTTTTTCATATTGACCTTTGCCAATATATTTAATATACTAACACTTGCAGAGCATAAACTGACAAAGGGGGCCTATAGCTCAGTTGGCAGAGCTACCGGCTCATAACCGGTTGGTCCCAGGTTCGAATCCTGGTAGGCCCACCAATTTACACAGTAAACAGAGGTATTATTAATCCTGGCCCCTTGGTCAAGCGGTTAAGACACCGGCCTTTCACGCCGGTAACAGGGGTTCGAGTCCCCTAGGGGTCACCATAAGGGCGATTAGCTCAGCTGGGAGAGCACCTGCCTTACAAGCAGGGGGTCACAGGTTCAAGTCCTGTATCGCCCACCATATAATAAAAAGTTTTTCCGTCAAAAACCTGAAAAGTAAACCTGAACAAGAACCAGTAAGAACAACTGGTTCTTTGTGTTTTCTCTGCAATCTTTCCTATCTAAAGCGGATAAAAGCAAACCCCTAACAAACCGGGCCCGGTATGTACTCCTAATGAAGGACTGATTTGTGCCACGAAGGTCTTATTAAGCTGCAAAGAACGATCCGACTTTAACACATCCATTATTTTTTCCGCTTCTTTGGGAGCCCCGCCGTGCATGATGGCAAGATTAATGGGATGATTCAGGGCGATTTCCTTAACTAAGCGAATGATCCGATCGATAGATTTCTGGCGGCCCCGGACCTTGGCAAAGGTATAGTATTCCCCTTGATCATTAACAGATATTACAGGTTTAAGATGCAGGAATTCCCCGATCATGCCTGATACCATGCCGATTCTACCTCCGCGCCGCAAATACTCCAGGGTTTCAAGTACATAGAAAAGATTCATTTTCGACTGCAGGTCCTTGATATTTGATAATACTTGTTCAAAGGATAAACCCGAGCGCACATTTTCTGCCGCCTGGTACACAATCCACCCGGTACCCATGGAAAGAGTTTTGGTATCAACAACTTCTATGGTCAGATCATGATATTCTTTTGCCACCATACTCACCGCCTGGTACGTGCCTGATAAGGCGGATGAGAGATGTATGGAGACCAGATGGGTATATCCTGCCCGGGCTAAGCGGTCAAAAGCACTCCTGATGTCATCGGGAGTGGGCATGGAGGTGGTAGGAATTTCTGCCGGCATTTTTGCGTAGACCTCTTCCGGCTGGATATCAACCCGGTCAGAAAAGATCTTTTCACCGTATATTACTTTCAAAGGCATGATACTTATGGAAAGTTCATTGATGATATCCGGAGGCAAATCACAGGCACTATCGCAAAGTATTGCTATTTTTTCATTCATTTTTTCATCTCCTTTGTTATTCACTATACTAAATTTTAAAATAAAGTGAAGCAATCAGCAAAAAAATTTCTCCCACTAGACTTGACAGGATTGAATGATGTGATAAAATTCTTTTGTAAAGTAGAATAACTTTACGCAAGGAGCAAAGCCATGCTGGAAAAAATAGCATATTTTGCGTTATTGAAAGATTTTTATGGCCCCTTGTTAACCCGCAAACAACAGGAGATTTTGAATTTATATTATGATAATGACCTCTCCCTTTCTGAGATTGCGGCAAACATGGATGCAAGCAGGCAGGCTATATTTGATATTTTAAAAAAGGCAGAAAGAGCCTTGCAGGAATATGAAAGCAAACTGGGGCTGGTGGAAAGGTTCCAAAAGAACCAGGAAAGATTGCAGGAAGCACAGTTTTTATTAAACCGCCTGGAACCCGATCCCGAGATACACCGGAGAATAAAACAGATCCTTGAGGAATTAATCGATCTTAGATGAGGACAAAGGAGGCAAAAATATGGCCTTTGAAGGATTAACGGAAAGACTGCAGGATGTTTTTAAGAAACTGAAGAACAAAGGAAAAATTACCGAAGCCGACGTTAATTCAGCCATGCGTGAGGTGAGGCTTGCACTCCTGGAAGCCGATGTGAATTATAAAGTAACCAAAGACTTTATTGGACGGGTCAAGGAAAGAGCTGTGGGGCAGGAAGTCCTGAAGAGCATTACTCCCGGGCAACAGGTTATTAAAATCGTTCATGATGAAATGAAGACATTAATGGGCGATTCAAACAGCAAACTAGAGTGGGGAACGGAAGTTCCGACCGTCTATCTGGCGGTAGGGCTTCAGGGCGCCGGAAAAACTACCACGGTGGCCAAGTTGGCCCGGTCTCTGACTAAACAGGGCAGGAAGCCCCTCCTGGTGGCCTGTGACATCTACAGGCCGGCAGCGGTAAAACAACTCCAGGTTCTGGGGGAGCAAATCCAGGTTCCCGTTTTTTCAATGGAGCATAATGATCCTGTTGCAATAGCCCGTGCATCGATTGATTTTGCCCGGGAGAATAACCGGGATGTTGTGATCGTTGATACGGCAGGTAGGCTGCATGTAAACGAAGAGCTAATGGGAGAATTAAAAGAAATCAAGATGTTTTTGAAGCCCACAGAAATCCTCTTGGTGGTTGATGCTATGACGGGCCAGGATGCGGTTAATGTGGCAGAAGCCTTTCATAAGGAGTTAGGATTAACCGGCATTGTATTGACCAAGCTGGATGGAGACACACGTGGCGGAGCCGCTTTATCCGTAAAGGCAGTAACCGGCTGTCCGATAAAACTTGTGGGCCTGGGAGAAAAAATCGAAGCGCTAGAAGTGTTTTTTCCAGATAGGATGGCTTCCCGTATTCTGGGCATGGGGGATATATTGAGCCTGGTAGAAAAAGCCCAGGCTACCTTTGATCAGGAAAAAGCCCGGGAAATGGAGAAAAAAATACGCACCCAGGAATTCACCCTGGAAGACTTTATGGAGCAGATGCAGCAGGTTCGATCTATGGGACCGCTGGAAGATTTGTTGGGGATGATCCCGGGGATGGGAAAACAATTAAAAGGATTTAAAGGGGAAATAGACGATAAAGAATTAAACCGGGTAGAGGCGATAATCCAATCCATGACACCGCAAGAGCGAAGAAACCCCTCGGGCTTAAATGGCAGCCGAAAAAAAAGGATCGCCCGGGGTAGCGGTAACAAGGTGCAGGACGTTAACCGCTTGCTTAAACAATTTGAAGATTCTAAAAAGTTGATGAAGCAATTTGCTGACCTGGGTGGAAAAAAGGGTAAACGGGGTGCCATGCCGCCCATGAGGTTTCCTTTTTAACTTCACCAGGTTCTGACCTGATTCTGTTCATCCAAAAAAAGCCTGAAAACAGGAACTTCATGCTATAAGATGTGAATGCCTGGAGTCAGCAAGTATGATCATAGGAAATTAAGCGGGATTTCCCGCTATTTCAATAATAAAATTTTAGAGGGAGGTGTAAAATTTGGCGGTAAAAATAAGACTAAAAAGGATGGGAGCCAAAAAAAGACCCTTTTACCGGTTGGTGGTGGCGGATGCCCGGTCGCCTAGAGATGGTCGTTTTATTGAAGAAATTGGTTATTATGACCCGGGGACCAATCCAGCTACGGTAAAAATAGATGAAGAGAAAGCTTTGAAATGGCTATCCAACGGGGCTAAACCATCGGATACTGCAAAATCTCTACTGCAAAAACAAGGTATTATTGCAAAATTCGCAGCCCAAAGCAACTAGTCAAGATTTAAGCCGGGGGTGAAAAAGTGAAAGAACTGGTCACATATATTGCTAAGTCTCTGGTAGATCATCCAGATGAGGTTGAAGTTACAGAAATAGTCGGTGAGAAAGCTATCATTATTGAACTCAAAGTTGCCCCTGATGATATGGGCAAAGTTATCGGTAAGCAAGGCAAAATAGCCAAATCGATGCGCACCCTTACCAAAGCAGCCGCGGCCAAGGAAGGCAAAAGAGTCGTAGTCGAAATCTTGAGGTAGGGTTTGGGACTGATGAAATAAAATGAATTGGCAGTGGAGTGGGTTTGATGAAGGAAGAAGAGCTGATAAGTGTCGGAATAATCGGCGGCACCCATGGTTGGAAAGGAATGGTCAAAGTAATTCCTTTGACCGATTTCCCCCAGCGTTTTGAAGTAGGGCAGCGTCTTTGGGGGGTTAGGCAAGATGGTTCTCTTGATGAAATGCTGATTGCAGAGTTAATGCCTTACAAAGATCACTTTTTGATGAAATTTCATGGGATCAATAGCAAAGAAGAAGCAGGAAAATTCAAAAACGTTTATTTGAAGGTTTCTGAGAGTGAGCTTTACCCTTTGCCTCCTCATCACTATTATCATTTTCAGTTAATCGGATTATCCGTTTTTGATCAGGAGCGCGGATATTTAGGGCTGCTGGAAAAAATTATTGAAACCGGGGCTAATGATGTGTATTTCATCCATTCCCCTACCTATGGAGAAATTTTAATACCGGCAATTAAAGAAGTTATTCTTGAGGTGAAGCTGCATGAAGGCGAAATGTTGATTAAATTGTTGCCGGGCTTGTTAAACCAAAAAGAGTAGCGGGTGGGGTATGATTATTGACATATTAACGCTTTTCCCGGATTTTTTTCAGAGCCCCTTAACGATAAGTATGATTAAAAGAGCCAGGGAGAAAAGACTGGTTACTATTACCTGCACCAATATCCGCGACTTTGCCCTGGACAAGCATCACCAGGTGGATGATTATCCCTATGGTGGGGGTGCGGGGATGTTAATGAAGCCTGATGTTATTCAACGGGCCGTTGACAGCATCAATCACCAGGCAGCCCGGGTTATTTACATGTCACCTCAAGGCAGCCTGTTTAATCAGAAGAAAGCCCAGGCTTTGGCGGCGGAGAAGCACCTGATCATCCTATGTGGCCATTATGAAGGCATAGACCACCGTGCTCTTGTCTGCGCCGATGAAGAAATATCTATCGGAGACTATGTTCTTACCGGGGGTGAGATCCCGGCCCTGGTCCTAATCGATGCTGTGGTTCGACTGCTACCCGGAGTTTTGGGAGATCAGACTTCAGCCATAGAAGAATCCTTTGTCAAGGGCTTATTGGAATATCCCCAATATACCAGGCCCCGGTTTTGGGGTGACAAAAGCGTTCCGGAAGTGCTATTGTCAGGACACCATGAAAACATCAGGAAGTGGAGAAAAAAACAAAGTTTGCTGCGCACATTATTGAACCGACCCGAGTTACTATTGTTGAAGGAATATGACCAGGAAGAAAAACAAATCCTACAGGAAATACTATTTGACAAGGAGAACGGGGAGTGAAAAAGTCCAGGTTTTATGTAGCATTGTTACATTATCCGATGTACAACAAAAGAATGGACATCATTACCACATCTGTGAGCAATCTGGACCTGCATGATATCTCCCGGGCGGCTAAAACTTACAGGGTTGAAAGGTTTTTTGTGGTCCATCCCGTGGCCAGCCAGCAGCAATTAATCAGAGAAATTCTGGATTATTGGCAGCAGGGTTATGGTGGCATTTATAATTCCGACCGCAAAGAAGCCTTATCTATCATACAAATAGCATCTGATTTAGAAGAAGTTGTCCGTTGTATCGAACAGGAAAGAGGAAGAAAACGCCACCTATGACCACTTTAGCGGGCCACTGTTCATCCCGGGCGGGCGATGCAAGCAATTTGAGTATATCAGCCATAATTTACTGCCT
>PWPP01000126.1 GCA_003558625.1 Syntrophomonas sp. | reverse complement strand
TTTATTTCTATTATACACGGTAAACAGGTGGAGGAGAGGACCTGGAAAAAGATCAGGGATGCTCTGGGGAGAGGGAGGTATGACCGGCTGGAGGGATTTGGGGATCTGGAGTTCATGTTGACGGGGGACAGGGAAAGCAAACAAAAACAACGTCCCCGCGTTTGCATGGGCCGGAGCTACCACCGCCTGAACAGCGATTACATGATGCTCCATGCCCTGTGCCGCTTTTTCCTGGAAAACACCGGCCCGGACCTGCAGAAAGGCGACACTGCCATGATGCCTTTCATCGTTGATATGTCGCGGCTCTTCGAATTGTTTGTGGCCGAGTGGCTGCAAGCCCGCCTGCCCCCGGAATACCGGCTGCTGACCCAGGAGCAGGTGCGGGTGGGGGAAGACCATACCATCTCTTTCAACATCGACCTGGTCATCTATGAGGCCGCCTCCGGCAGGGTGCTGTATGTCCTTGACACCAAATACAAGAAGGACCGGGTCCCTTCGAAGGCCGACTTCAACCAGATCCTCACCTATGCCGTGGCCAAAGACTGCGCCCAGGCGGTCCTTGTCTACCCCACCACCGAGATCTATGACTTTGACGAAACCCTGGGGGAGATCCGTGTGGTGAACAGCAGTTTCGCCCTGGAGGGCGACCTGGAAGCGGCCGGGCAGGATTTTTTGCGACAGCTGCGCCTGGGGTAGAGGTCCGGGTGCTGCAGGGAGGGGGTCGCAAGAGGGGCGGAGGCATTTAGGGCGTGAGGGTTGCGGGTGGATTTGTGTGGTCGCGCCGATTTTAGATTGTACGATTAGGTGCAGGCAAAGGATTGTCTTTGCTGTCATGAATATGTGGTTGGTATAGGTGTATGTTCGCAGCCAGGCAGGGCTTTCAGCTTCTGGAGATTTTAGCCTGGTTTAGGATTGATTTGGCAGACGAAATTTCTGATTGGATCCCCACCGGTATTCGGACCGATACCCTGACCCTTCAGGAGCACCCTCGGATCTGTCCGCATCGACTTTTTAGGCCACTTCGGCTTCCATTATCAATTCACCCAGCCGCTTGAGCGTGGACAACATCCGGTCATCTCGCGACATGAAGTGTAATGGCATTTATTCCCGGCATTAAGTATAATCAGGATAGACCAAAGGTTTTTTCAACTCCTTTCTGGTTTGCTGACACTTGCCTTATTCGGAGTTTCCGATGGTCTTCCTTTTCTTATTTAGCGCATTCATTTGTACATGATCGAACCCCGGGGCTGTATCGATTGTTTATGCTTACACCGGCGGTTTTCCCAGGAGGTTACAGGATGAGCGAACATAATCATCAAGTGAAGATACGCACCCCGTTCGGTGTATTCGATGGAAAAGCGGTCATCGATGTCAACGGGACAGACGTATCCGGCACGATCGTCTATATGGGTACAGGAAACGATTTTCCCGGCGGCACGTATGATGCCGACGGGAATATAGCCTTTGGAGGGGACCTGCTTGTCCCTATCGGGAGGATAGGGTATTCTTTTTCGGGTACATTCAGAGACGGGATGATCGATGGCGCCGTTAAAACGATATGGGGTAATATCTTTATTACCTCAAAATGAGTTATTTCAGTTGCATCCTGGTATATGCTCATGCGTTCGAGTCCTTACTATTGTGGGGATCAGGTTTATTGATGACAGAGCGGGCCTGGGATCGCTACCCCGGTAGGGATGTTGTCGTCGGAACACCATAGCTGGCTGAAGAAGGTGGGAAAATGGTTCTGATCAGAATTTTTATGTGGTTGTGCGGCCTGTGGCTGCTGTTTAGAATACCGGATTTTGTTTCCGACAGGGACGGGTTTGAAGACGGATTAAAAGATGTGTCGATCATCATTCCGGCCAGGGATGAAGAGAAAAGGCTGCCGGGATTATTAGAATCGATCGGGGAGCAGGGGCTCCGGGTTAAAGAGATCATCGTCGTGGATGATCAGTCGACTGACCGGACGGTAGAGATCGCTGCAGGGTACGGGGTGACAATAGTCAAAGGGGAACCGCTGCCTCCCGGCTGGCAGGGGAAATCATGGGCTCTGTGGCAGGGGGCAGAACATGCTGCGGGGGATATCTTGATGTTTTTAGATGCTGACACCTGGTTTGAACGGGACGGCCTGGTGAAGATATATTCTGAATTCATGAAAGATAGGACTCCGCTGTCTATTCAACCGTATCATAAGATGGAGAGGTTTTATGAAAACCTCTCTGCCATTTTCAATCTGATTCTGATGATGGGTACCAATCTTTTTACTCCCCTGGGCAGAAGGGTAAAGCCATTTGCTTTTTTCGGGCCCTGTCAGATCATGACCGCGGAGGATTATCATAAAGCGGGGGGGCATCGTCTGGCCCGGGGGAGTATCCTGGAAGATATAAGTTTGGGGAAAAACCTTTTCAGGGAAGGGCTCCCTGTGAGGTGCTCTGGAGGGCGGGGCGCTATTTCCTTCAGGATGTACCAGGGGGGGATCGGGGAGATCATAGAAGGGTGGAGTAAAAATTTTGCCTCTGGAGCCGGGCAGGTAGGATTCATCAATCT
>PWPP01000053.1 GCA_003558625.1 Syntrophomonas sp. | reverse complement strand
CTCTATCATTTTTACTTCACTTCTGTTTTTACTTTTAACCTGTTTAGGGTTTTGGTATTAACTTCCGTTTCGTAAATTTTGTTACAAACAGTTTTCTTTTCTTTTCCTGGATATAGTGATTGGTTTAATCACCCGGTTCTTATTTTCCAGTCGGTCTGTTCTGTTTCTGTTTTCCGGCTCTTAAGGTTTTCATCTTAGGTGTTCCTTGGAGCTTATTTATAACAATACTGGATATAGAGCTAGTTGGCAAGGTAATATGCTGGTCAAATACGGGCAAAATATGGGTATAAAGTATATTTATATAGCTTTTTCTGATGATATCTCCTTCTGCCTTATTATTTGAATATTTTATTAATTGTGAATTATTACACTATCTTGACTTCACTTAATGGGGTCAGGCCTTGACTTCACCAAATTCCAGGAGAAAACGCATAAAAACCCCATATCTTCTCTAACGGCATCCCCCAGACACCATCCCCGTAAGAAATGCCCGGCCATTCCAAAAAAAATGAGTCAAACAGAACCGTCCCCTATTGACTCTCTTACTCACCATCTCCATAAACCCGGCTCTCGGCGATGATCTCTTTGCCCGGGGTCAGGATGCAGCCGCTGGCTATAGCCGATCCGGGGCGCACCTTGGCCCCGGCCCCCAGGTGGCAGTGGCTGCCGATGACACAGCCCTCCAGGGTAGCGGCATTGCCCACATAGGTGTCGGACCAGATCACGCTATCGGCGATAAAGGCATGGCCCCCGATGACACAGCGGTCTCCCAGCACCACATTGCCGGCAAAGATAGCTTGCTCATCGATCTCCACATCATCTCCCAGCAGGAGCTTGCCCCCCCGCAGGGCCTCCACCAGGCGGCCCCGGGTTCGGGCCTTGACCCGTCCCTGCAGCACATCTCCCTGGGCCCGGCTGTAAGTGTGCATACTGCCTATATCACACCAGTACCCATCCACCCGCACCCCGTAAAAAGGCGCCTCTTCCCGCACCAGGGCCGGGAACACCTCTTTGCCGAAATCATAAAAGCGATCGGCCGGGATATGGTTGAAAATCTCCGGTTCAAACACATAGATGCCGGTATTGGCCAGATTGCTCCGAGCCTCTTCCCGCTGGGGCTTTTCCTGGAAACTGCTGATGCGGCCCTCTTCATCGGTAATCACGATGCCAAAAAGCTCCACCTCCTCGACTTCCTTCAAGGCGATGGTAGCCAGGGCCCCTTTTCGCTTGTGCTCGGCCACCAGGGCGGACAGGTCGATATCGGTCAGGGCATCGCCACTGACGATGACAAAGGTCTCATCCAGAAACGCCTGGCACCGCTTCACTCCCCCCGCCGTGCCCATCAGCTCCTCCTCCACCGAGTAGTGCATCTCTACTCCCCACCTGGCCCCATCCCCGAAATATTCCCGGATCTGGTCCCCGTGGTAATGCAGGTTGGCCACCATGCGGTCAAGCCCGTGCTGCGCCAGCAGCCCCACGATGTTCTCCATCAGGGGCACATTGGCCACCGGCACCATGGGCTTGGGTATATCCCGGGTCATGGGCATCAAGCGGTTGCCCACCCCGGCTGCCAGTATCATCGCTTTCAAGTACAAACCCCTCCTCTGTCTATAATATGTTCAGCCTGAGCTACCTGATCTCTTAATCCCAGGCAACGCTAATGACATCTTAAACCCATGTATACTGTTGGCGGATCAATTCTTTAAACCGGGTATGGGACCATTCCAGAATGATAGACCACCAAACATGTATGCCAGCATCATAGCATTCAGTCCATGGGATGCTGCTATATCGCCATATTTTAAAATCTCCCCCAGCAGCACCCGGGTAAAAAAGAAGAAGGCTGCATGAAAAACAGCATCCTGTGCACTGGCTTCCCTATGTTCTTCCGTTCTGCCCCCGGTTGTATCTCTACTCATTATAACCTCGCTGTGATCAGAAATGGCCTGAATTCTTAACCAGGATAGATTTTTTCCCCTTTATAGGTCTAAAGGTCCATCATCGCTTCTGTTCAGCCGCGCTTCATGGTGGCACAGGTGTCTGCCGGCAGGAGTCAAAGGGGACGGTTCTGTTTGACTCACGGCAGCGCTTCGAAAAAGAGTCAAAGGGGACGGTTCTGTTTGACTCACTGCCTTTGCTCCTCTCGACTCTTATCACCCAATGCCTCACTATACGGTTCGATCACTTGATCTTCCGGCAGCAAACCATGCCGGGCAGACAGGAAATAGATCTGATCCGCGACCAGTTGCGCCAGGGAACAGGCCCGGGCAGACCACGGACTCTTAGCACCATACATCTCCCTGGCCCTGCAGGGGTAATCCCTCTTGCTCTTGGTGCAAGAGATCAACGCGATGGTAGCCATATAAATCCCTCCCTGCCTATTCCAAAACTAAGGACCCCCGCGAAAACAACATCCCTATTTTTGCCTTCGATTATAGATCATCGAGCACATCCAGGTTGCCCGCTATCGCTCTGAAGAAGTTATCGTCAGGAACTATAAGCCAGGCATTATCCTGCTTCTCCAGTTTTATAGTGTTTTGCTTGGTGGTTTTGGGTGCTGCTTCATCATTGATGGTATCAAGAATGTATTGTTCCATCCATGTATCAAACATGTCGGCAACATCCTTTTATAAATTTTTTTCAGCTCACTTATCAATCCCACGCTCCCAGGCAAAAGGAGCAGGCATCTTAATATTAGTTAAGAGTGGGTGACAGTTTCTGTAATTATGAATCTTATCCACGCGGATAGGCTGATTAAACCGGACCCTTTTGAGCCACTAATGTGTCCGTTCTTACAGGTTCAAATCAGACCGGGGCGGCTCTCGCTCACCGGAATATTGGCTCAAAAAAATCCGGTTTAATCACATTGCCGGCTCTTATCGATCCCAATATACATATATAATCATTATAGCTGGATTTTTGCATATACCCGATCTGGCCTGGTCGATCGTTTCTGCCGGCCTGAAATGACCGACAGGGTGGCCTAATGGGACCGAAATACATAGTGAGTCAAACGGAACCGTCCCCTTTGACTCTCCAGTGACTCCAGGGCCATATAAGAGCGAAATGCTGATGTGTAGGTTTCATTCTAATCAGGCCCTGTTAGCGGTCAAACCGACCGGCTTAACGGTGGATAAAGGCCGCCGTTCCCGGTGGAAACCGGCACCCATCCCGGTCCAGGAGGTCATTCCGCCAATAGTTTAAGCCAGGCTAAATTGTCCACAAGCTGATGGGATTGTCTGGCCGGATATTGCAAGAACACCTGGCCGGATCAGGCAGGAATACCGGTCTGCTTGGAGGAGAATAACCATCCGATCGTTTTGCCGACCGTAAATGGACATGAATATTCAAGTTCCTGTTTATTCTTCTGCTTCAGTTTGCCGCAATAGGTCTTCTATATTACGACCGCCATACATGATACGGATAACGGCGACCGTTGTTTTTGATGCAACGGGGAGATAAAATACCACAAAATGATCTACCGGCAAAACCCGCAATCCTTTGCTATGCCACGGTTCTTTTTCGTAAAGATGAAACCTCAAGGGCATATTATTCAACCTGGAAATCGCGTCCATGATTCGCCGGGATTTATTTCTGGCGATTTCAGGCTCAAGCAGAGAAAATGCAATATACTCAAAAATACTGCGCAAGTCGCGTTCCGCTTGCTCCGTGTAAACGATCTTCCATTCTTTCATATACCATAATCGCGAGACATTCTTTCGGCTACCCTTTCAGCAGAAACAACCTTTCCATCTATCAAATCAGACAATCCCTTCTCGATTTCAGCATGGAGTTGCTCCTCCGTAAGCGCACTTATGGACTGCAGTTTACTTTGCGGTAATTTCAATTCGAATGGCATGCCTCGTTGCAGCGCAACCTGTCGCAGGAACAGTTCAATTGCTTTGGACATCGGGATCCCGAGCTGCTCTAAAACAAGCTCCGCCTGTTTTTTGACTTCCGGCTCGACACGGGCGAATATATTTGATGTTCTGGCCATACCAAACACCTCCTGTGAATACCAGTATACTTAATTGTATTGCGATATGCAATCAAACGGGGCGTTTCACGAGACAGTCTATTAACTTATTAACTTATGCGTGGAGAAGAATGGCCAACTGATGAGCAGGCTGCCCGCCAGGGCTCTGCTTGATGCAGCAGTTGGGGCTGAAATGCGCATAATCCCACTGGTCAGATGTCCCAAACAAAAACAACGTCAGACTGTTTGCTTCCTTTATTGACATCTGTTTCTGAACCGTTAGAATAAAATGATGAACCGGCAGGGATGCTTGTCCGAACCCTGATGATGGTAAAGCCTCCAGGAATAATAAAAAGGTGATATAGATGTTTCATATCGGTATGGCGCTGCTGCTCATGCTACTGGGATATTTAGTCAAGTATAAAAGATGGAGCTGGCTGATCGCCGGGTATAATACTTCCTCCCGCCAAGAAAAGGCCAGTTATGATGTTGAAGCCCTGTGCAGCAGTGTAGGTAATTTCTTATTTGTTCTGGCCGGTATTCTGCTGGTCACTTCACTGGGTGAATTCTTGCAAGCTGCCCGGATCATCGCCTCCGGCTGGATATTATTCACAGCGGCCTGTATCGCCTTTCTCATTTATGCCAACACCGGCAATCGTTATAAAAAATAGATGAGATTTTTATAAGCGGCTGTTATTTGACCGTTTTGCATACTCAGGTTTCCTAAAAAATTGTTCTATATATTGCATCTTCAATAGGATCCAGACTCTATATATTCTATTTGCAGAAGTGCTTTTCAAAAAATTATTGAATTATGCAAAATCCTCGTTTAAGACCGGCCTAATAGTCCGATCATAAGGGCGCCCTGGTGGAAAGGCACTTCATCCCCAGCATCAAGCAGGTCAAAAGGAGAAATTAAGAGATGATGAAGATACTGGCAGTACTAAACAAAGAGTTTATGGAGCATGTCCGTAGTTCAAAGCTTATATTTTTGATCATCTTGATCTTCGGTGGAATTATTATGGCACTATATACCGAGGTAGGACCGACCGCAGACTCGAAAAATGTCATCGGTCCCTTTTTTGAATTATTCACAGTATTATGTCCGCTGATCGCGGTCCTGGCTGCCATGGATTCGATCACCGGGGAGAGGGAGAAGGGTGCATTGGACCTGGTCTTAACCAAACCTGTGCCCCGGACCAGCATATTACTGGGCAAATATATAAACTATATACTAATCATAATCCCTCTTTTGATACTGGAATTGGCGCTGGCTTATTATTATGCTCAATGGACCGGCATCTCTACCTATCGATGGAATCTGCCCATGCCCCCATTGAGCGAATGGTTATCCATGGTAACCATTCTTACTTTTGTAACCATGTATTATCTGGCGCTGATGATTTTTATTTCTCTATTCGCCCGCAGTACTGCCACCGCAGGTATTATCGGTGTGCTCCTGATGGCTCCATCGCATCCCCTGGGAAACGAGATATTGAATAGATTTCTAATGGTTTTACAGATCAGTGATATATCACTGGCGCCACTGCCATTAAAATTTGCCATGAGCATTTTTGCCGGCTACCAGAGGTTGGCCATAAGCAGTGGTTCAGATTTTTTTATCTGTATTATTTCATTATTGGTAATGACATTATTCCTATTGTTTGTCAGCAGCAAAGTCTTTGAAAAACAGGATATCACCTTCAAGGCTTAGGATCTGCTGGGTCTCCAAGCCGCAGATCACGAAGGGTTAAGTCAGAAAGGGATGGGAAAAATGAACCCGCTTGAATATACCATCGAAGTAAATAATATAAGCAAAAACTATGGAAAAACCATCGCCGTAAATGATATCAGTTTTAACGTGAAAAAAGGCTCCGCATTTGGGATGCTCGGGCTGAATGGTGCCGGCAAAACTACAACCCTCAAAATTTTAGTCAGTCTGCTGAAAGCAGATAAAGGGCAGGCCGTCGTAGCCGGATACGATGTTGCCAAACATCCTATGGAGGTCCGTAGAAATATCGGCTATGTTTCCGAAAATCCCGGTTTTTATGCCAGGATGACAACGTTTGAAATACTAAAATACTTCTGCCGGCTGCTAGATATCCCCCGAAATGTGCAGGATGAAAGAATCGATAAATGTTTGCGCTATGTAAACCTGATGGATAAAAGGGATGAATATGCCGGCACCTTTTCCCGTGGCATGAGGCACCGGCTGGCTCTGGCGCAGTCGTTGCTTTCCGAACCCAGGGTGCTGTTTTTAGATGAGCCCACACTTGGACTCGATCCTGCCGGTGCTAAAAACATCCGCGAGCTGATTATAAAACTGAAAGAAGAACTGCAATTCACCTTAGTCATGTCTTCCCATGTTCTACCCGAAGTCGAAGTCATTTGTGATGAAGTCGCCATTTTCGATCATGGCAAAATCGTGGCCCTGGACAGTGTGGAAAATCTGCGGAATACGGCCAAAGAGAGCATCGATATAGAGATCATACTGCAGGAGGCGGATGACGCGGTTGTCAAAGCATTGGAAGCATTAAACTACATGAACTATGTGCAAGCCAGAGGGAACAGAATTCTGGTAAATGTGAACCGCGGTACGGAAGTCCGCCCTCACATCCTCGCAACCATACATCAGGTCAATCCTAAAATCCTGTATTTCGGAATAAAAGAAAGCACCCTGGAGGAGATCCTCTTCAGAACCATTAATGAACAGGAATGAGACTGTCTATTAACTTATTAACTTATAATTGCTGCTGCCATAAAATTCATCGAAGCCGGGGGCAAAGAGGTGCTGGTCACTTCGGCCGGTGAACTGGGCCGGGCCCTGCGCCGTCAGGGTGGACCCCATATCGTCCACTGAGTACGCTTCCTGGAAGATTCTCGTTGCTCAGTCAACGGGGGTCTGATAGATCCGATCGCTTCAGAATTACGGGGGTGATGGGTCCGGTGGATTAGAAACTAAGCCCCGGCCTGGCCGCCTCACCTGTACAGGAAAGGTCCGCAGATCCGGGGCTTGACAATGAATTAGTTTACCGCTTTTGACAGCCAAAAAGTTTACCACTTTTCCTTTTTTGACAGCGAAAAAGTTTACCACCTCTCATTTATTGGCCCGGGCCGACTGGCCGGCCCGGTAAGGATGATGCCCTGTTCACGGGAGGGACTGCTTGCTCGGCACAAGATTTGGACTTCCGGCTGCACCCGGTGGCTCTACTTGATGCACTGGATGGCGCTTGAATACGTACAGCCCCCACTGGCCAGAGGTCCCAAACAAAAACAGCGTCCCCCTGTTTGGATTTTTATCTTCTGTTTCGTTCTTTCACATGCTTCTTCATACGTTTCATTTCATCCTTGCTGCCAAACATTCTATTGATTTTTTCGTTTTCGAGCTGGCGGGCATTCAGGCCGGCATAAGATAATTCGCGTCGTAATTTCTGATAGCTTTCAAATCTTTTCTCCGCCAGGGTTCCGCTTTCAATCGCGTCCCTGATCGCACACCCCGGCTCCGTGCCGTGAGAACAATCACCAAATCTGCACCGGGATGCAATTTCCTCAACGTCCTCAAAGGTTTTGGACAGGTTCCCCGTATAGATCTGTAACTCCCGCATACCGGGCGTATCGATGACGATACCACCACCCGGTAATAAGAGCAGTTGGCGGTGTGTAGTCGTGTGGCGGCCTTTATCATCACCTTCACGGATCGTCCTGGTTGCAAGCATCTCCCGCCCTAACAGATGGTTGATGATCGTGGACTTGCCAACGCCCGACGAGCCGACAAACGCTATCGTTTTGCCTTTCTGGGTATAAGTATTCATTTCTTCGTACCCGGCTCTATCTTCGGAAGAACAGGAGATGATATCGACACCCATGCCAACAGAGGTAAGTTCTTCCAGCTTCTGCGGCAGGTCAATGCACAAATCGGATTTCGTCAATACAATAACCGGGGTAGCCATGCTTTCCCATGCGATGGTCAAATATCGTTCCATCCGGCGGACATTGAAATCCGCATTGAGCGACATACAGATAAAGATGGTATCAATATTGGCTGCAATAACCTGTCCTTTATTCTCCGAGCCGGCAGCCTGCCGCGCCAAAACACTTTTTCTGGGCAGGATATGATGAATGACGGCGTTGCCGCTGCTTCCATCTATGCGGTCGATCATCACCCAATCCCCAACGGCGGGGAAACTGGTCGGGTCATCCGCATTGTAGGCCAGCTTTCCGGAAACGCCGGCACCGATTTCGCCTCCTTCGCACATCACTTTATATAGATCACGGTGTTGCTCGGTAACCCGTGCGACGAACAGGTCCGTATACATGGTGGCTTCCTGTTCCAATCGCTCGTCCAGTCCGTAATTTTTCAAATCAGTAGTCAATGGTTCCAAATCCTTTCGCCAATAGATCTTCCCCATACCCTGCGAAAACCAAAAAGCGCAGTTCCCCACTGCGCTTCAAGCCAAACAGAAGAAGGTGTTGGATAAACACTTCTCCGGTCATTCAGCAAGGCATTCGGGCACACAAAATAAGCAGGTTAAAATCCCACTTCTGCGATACAAATGATTACCTTAGCGAATGACCGACATCCACACACCTCTTATTTTGAAATTCTGATATAAGATAGCATGGAGCCATCGATTTGTCAAGGTCAGGCAGAACCGATGAGCCACACAATGGTTCCTGTGCAATGGTTTCGCTCTTGCCACAGGAAAGTATGTGGCACAGGCTGCCCTTGTACAGTCAGCAGCAACAAAAAAGGGCGATAAATGACCATAAGACTTGATGCGGCCCAGTGTGGCCTAGTACCAAACGAAAACAACGTCCCCTTGTTTGGTCATTGTTTATCAGCGAGTTTGTTCTCTGCCCGCAGGACATCCTTTCTGATAATCTCCATCATCTTTTCCGGTTCTTCAAAATTCGGGCTATGGGCAGAGTTTTCAAAGGTATAAAACCCTTTTACCGGTGCTTTTAACTGGTTCAAGTAAGATTTGGACAGCTCATGATTGACGGTTAGATCATAAGCCCCACTGAAAAAATAGACCGGGATCTCAAGCCCAGTGACCCTGGCCGTCAGATCGGTGGCGATCAGCTGCTCGGCCAGTTGCGTCTTCGTGATCAAGGAAAATTTTGACTTCCACAGACCCATTTTCTCTCTGGCCGTATATGCTTTGCATAACATGATGGGCAAAACTACATCCTTCTCGACCGATTTCATCGTTCGCATCGTACCTACCCCCAGCTGGTGCATCGCTTGATCACGGACCATGGATTTGAAAAAGGGCAGCACATACGCATCGTCATCCAACACCGGATATCGTTTCAGCTTATCCACCATTTTTTTGTTCCCCGCTGCCAGATACTCATCCAGCAGAAATCGATAGGCGATCTTTTCAGACTCGGTCTGCCTGGTGATCTGCGCTATGCCGATGTATGCATGGTACAGCTCGGGTGCTCTGGCCGCCACTTCGATGGCAAAGGCGGTGCCTCCCGAATGTGCCGCCAGGTAGATCCGATCCTGCCCAAAGCGCTGGCGCAGGTAATGGGTCACTTCAATGATATCCGCTGCGAGCTGTTCCAGGGTCAAACTGTCCGGGGAAATCTCCGGATGATAAGAAAGACCGCCTCCTCGCTCTTCCCAGTAGCAAACAATGAACTCGTCCTCGAGCCCGGGATCTGAACTGCTTCCAGCCGATATCTTCAATCTCCGCCCCCCTTTTTTACTATAATGGATATTCTTATCGGCAGCGATGAAAAATCGTGTTCAAGTCAGGCTGAAATTCCGCCAGGCGGATGGGATTGCCTATTAATGCTACGATGAAACTGTCCCGGATACCGGCATTAAAACAAGCCACCTTAACATTACTCACCGGTATGATCGATGTTGCCAGACATGATCTGATCATACCGGGGAAATAAATGAAAAAAGATATCCATGCAAACCTTTCCGGCCATTGAATGTCATTTTCTACGCTAAAGAATGGATAAATAAATCCTTTGAAAACATCAGGATACAAGGCTTTAAAAAAATAGATATGATTGCCGGTTATTGATTTCCGGAGACCGCAAGCGTGGATCATACCATGAGTCAAACGGGACGGTTCCGTTTGACTCACGGATCACATGACCGGCCCTCATCGGTCAACATATGCATATTTTAAAAAAACATTGCGTACACTTTGCACATAATGTATTATGCGAAGTGTGGGGGGAATGTTTATGAAAATAATTAGTGCTACTAATGCTCGTCAACATTTCAGCGAGTTTATAGATGAGATCGTTCGTGAAAGGCCTGTTATTATAAAGAGAAACCGGGATCTTATCATGTCGTTTGCTTTACAGGATATATCTTCTTTGTTAGAACACTATCGGTTCACAGTCAAT
>PWPP01000076.1 GCA_003558625.1 Syntrophomonas sp. | reverse complement strand
TGTTTCCCGGATAAAGATCCTGTAGAAAAAATCGAGGAGAAGCAGACAAAAATAGAAGACAGGTTTGCAGTTAGAAGGAGTAATCTGCTAAATAGATTCTCACGTTAGACGCATTAACACCAAAAAAAAGACCAGTTGGTAATAAGGCCAGGGCAGATTTTTCCTGGCCTTCACTTTTATTTACCTGGGGCTTGTAATGTTGTTCGGCGGCACATTCAATGCCCGCGAGGATAACGTGATCATATTCGATAGAAAACAGATGGAATACATGGAAAGATATGATGAATACAGCATCATTTTTGGCGAAGGCACGGTTGATCTATCGGGTATCACGGCCCTGGAGAAAGACAAAAAAATCAAGGTGAACGTGGTCTTTGGGTCCGGGGAGATCTATCTGGATCCGGACATCCTGGTGAGCATAAAAGCCGACACCGCTTTTGGTGAGACCTCGTTGCCCCGGGGCCAATCCAATAATTTCGGTACCCTGACCTACCAGACCCCGGAGACCGAACAAAAACCCGTGCTGCACCTGGAAACCAGCACAGTATTCGGACAGTTGAAGATCACGGGAGCCGGGAATGATTGAACCACCTCTGGGGATTGCTTCCGGCTTCCTCTTCTTACTTGTTGCTGCGCGGCTGGGGCAGATACTGGGCCATCTCCCCGGTAAAACTCTGGATGGGCATGGTCTGGATCCACACTTTCCCCGGACCGGTCAGGGTGGTTAGAAACAACCCTTCCCCACCCAGGAACATGTTTTTAACCCCTTTCACCCACTCGATGTTGAAATCGACGCCCTGTTCGAAAGCGCCTACACATCCCGTTTCCACCCGGATACGCTCCCCGGGGGCCAGCACTTTTTCTATACATTCGCCGTCAATCTCGATAAAAGCGGTACCGCGGCCGGACAGCTTCTGCATGATGAAGCCCTCGCCGCCAAAGAATCCGCTGCTGAGCCTCTTCTGAAATATAATCTCGTATTCCACGCTATCCTGGGCACACAGGAAGGCCCGGCGCTGGCAGATTACCGCACCCCGGGACATATCCAGGGCCAGGATGTTTCCGGGATAGGTGTGGCCGAAGGCTACGGTAGCGTTGTCAGCCATCCCGGTGAAGTTGACCACAAACATATCTTCCCCGGAAATTTTGCGCTTGAGCGCGCCGAAGACACCTCCCCGCATCTCGGTGGTCATTTTAACATTGGCATCCATCCATTTCATGGCCCCGCTCTGGGCATACAATGATTCACCCCGTTTCAATTTGATCTCCACCATGGGCATGACCGAACCCAGTATCTTATATTCCATATACGTCCCTCCCTTGTAATGTTAAAGGTAATGTCAAAAGCCACAGGCCGGCTTTTCAAGCGTTCAAGAAAGGCCGACCCACCTCCATGCCGAAGCGGTTGCCGGGCAGGGGATGTGCTGATACGATGAACATACCCGGCAGACCGGGAGTGATCCATGATCGGTACACGATACCCGCCAGCCGTGGGGATGCCAAGCATCCTTGATAGCAGGAAATATCCGGTGAACAGCAGACCCCAGGATCTTCGTCTCCCGCATCTAGGAAATTCTAAACACCCTTAAATCCTGCTTGCACTCAATTGATAAAATACTTGACCAGGGCATAGATCCCCAGTGCTGCTCCCAGCAGCAGATACATCTTCACTCAGGGGGAAAGCCTTCTATGCCATGGGTTTTTACTCTCTCTCATATCACATCTCTCCCTGGTCATCGAGTCTGGAGCGAACAAGAGGCGAGCCTGCCTGCCGTCCCCGGTGCTCTTATCCTATTATTAAGGTCAGCCAGAGCCAGAGACAGTCCCACCCTGACTATTATCCCAACCCCTGTCAATGACCCCGGGGAACTGGCTGCGTTCCTTCCCTGGTCAGTTCATCCAGCTCCAGATTTTTATGTCCGGAAATCATGGCTAATCTCTTCTCTCGCCTGCTTTATCTTATTATCGCAGAGGGATAAGATCTCTGCCAGGTGCTGATGAATTTAGATCGTGTCAATTTACTTTGGGTTTTAAAAACAAAGAATATCCCCTTAAATATCTAAGCCGTTCTAATTGATCTTAACATCATCTCCAAAACGTAAACCCAGACCCCTTCTTTTGCGGAAGCAGTGGGGATGAAAATTTACAACCATAGTTTTTACTCCGTATGACTCCCCCTGGCTCAAATAAAAACCCACGTCTTTCAACGTGGGTTTTTATGTTTGACCATATCCTTGCCTGGAATCTTACTATAGGTATCCTGCTGATTTTAAGATTACAACCATCCTATCCAAGACTGCATGGCATTTTCTGTTGAATCACTCAAGATTAATTAAATTTGCTTTTCCTGCTGGTGATACTGTCTTTTATGTCCGTCTTCAGATTATCCATCTGATCTCTCCAGGTAGGTTCGGTTGCATCAGCGGCAAACACCACCGCAACCGTCGCCGCTGCCTGCAGGTTGGTCAGGGTATAGGTGGTCCCGGTCTCACCTGCTAGCACATTGCCGTTCAATCTCCACTCCTGCACCTGGTAACCGGCCGCCGGGGTGGCGGTGAAGACCACGTTCTTACCGGCCTGTACCAGATCCCCGG
>PWPP01000077.1 GCA_003558625.1 Syntrophomonas sp. | reverse complement strand
GGGTCTGGCCCTGGCTAAAGATACAGCGGCTTTGCTGCTGGAAAACGGAATTCAGGCCGAACTAATTAATAGCCGGTTTTTGAAACCCCTGGATGAGACCATGATATATGACCTTGCTGCCCGAATTGGGCGTATTGTCACAATTGAAGATAACAGCATGATCGGTGGATTTGGCAGCGGGGTATTAGAGATTATCAATGACGGTCAAATCCAGGCAGAAGTGTTGCGGGTTGCAGTTGCTGATGAATTTGTGGGACATGGGAAAGTAGAGCAGTTATTTGATTATCTGAACATGGATCCCGGTTCAATCCGGGAGGCTGTTATCCATCGCTGGCCGGATTTACTTAATCATCATGGTGGGGAGTGCTTGAAGTTTGGCCAGATATAGATTAGATGTTTTGCTCTTTCAAAGAGGGTTGGCTCCAACCAGGGAAAAAGCCCGCGCATTAGTTTTGGCAGCAAAAGTTCGGGTAAATGGTAAAATTATTGATAAGGCAGGAACCGCAGTAGCTGAAGATGCAGAAATAATCCTGGAGCCGAACCGGAATAAATATGTCAGCCGGGGAGGACAGAAATTAGAAAAAGCCCTGCAGGAGTTTAATCTGGAGATAAAAAACAAGGTGGTTTTAGATATCGGGGCCTCTACCGGGGGGTTTACTGATTGTATCCTGCAGCACGGGGCAGCCAGAGTCTATGCCGTAGATGTAGGGTACGGTCAGTTGGACTGGACCTTGCGCCATGATCCCCGGGTAATAAATATGGAAAAAAGGAATATCAGGAATGTTACCCTGGCAGATATCGGCGAAAAAGTGGATTTGGTCTTGATTGACGTTTCTTTTATTTCGGTGCAGAAAATTTTGCCGGGGATAAAGGGATTGATGAAAGACCAGGGGGAAATGATTGTTTTAGTAAAACCCCAGTTTGAAGCGGGGCGGGAAAAAGTGGGCAAAAGAGGGGTTGTTAAAGACCCCGCCGTACACCGAGAGGTCCTGTCATATATCATTCAGGCCGGGGAAAAAGTTGATTTGCACTGTGCGGCGGTAGGGTTTTCACCCATTAAAGGACCACAGGGGAATATTGAGTTTTTAGTTCATTTACTTCACGGAATCCCGGGCCCGGAGAATATCAGGGTCTTGATCGAAAAAACGGTTGCTGATGCCCATGCTTTATTGGGGGTAAGATAAACATGAGGGTACTGATGCTTCGCAACAAACTGAAACCGAATACCATGGCTATGGCCAGGAAAATTACCCGCCAGTTGCAGCGTTTTAATATCTCAGTTGAAGCAGGTGACAATGAAGACCCGCACCTGCCGGAGCAGGAAATAGATTTAATTATCGTACTCGGTGGTGACGGGACTATACTGAGAACGGCCCGTAATTATTTTGGGTTAGATAGACCGATTCTGGGTATTAATATGGGAACCATTGGTTTTTTAAGCAGTATTGAAGAACATGAGTTTGACGCGTACCTGGAAAAACTGGTTGCCGGCGACTATGACCTGGAGAGCAGGATGATGTTAGAAACCCGGCTTTTTACCGGGGATGTACTCATCGCCAGTTCTTTTTGTTTAAATGAGATTGTAATTCGTTCCAGGACGGCACACATGGTTAAACTAAAAGCCTTAACCGGGGAGCAGCTTATTGGAACCTATCGGGGTGACGGAATCATCATAGCAACCCCTACGGGATCAACGGCCTATTCATTATCTGCAGGAGGGCCGATCCTGGATCCATTTATGGAAGCGATTGTGTTAACCCCGATATCTCCTTATTATTTACATAAGAGACCCATCGTGATTTCTGCCCACCGCAAATTGGTCCTGGTTCCCATTACTTGTATGGAAGCCCTGGTTTCCGTCGATGGGGAAAATTTTTCCATTCTTCGAGAGGATCACCGCATTGAGATTTTTAAATCCGATTTACAGCTAAAACTGGTCAAGTTAAAGGAAGTAGATTTTTTTTACCGCTTGTTAAACAAACTGGGAAGGAGCGAAGAACCTGATGATGGCAGATAGTTTTTTTAAAAATGCAGTATATCTGTCTCACGTTTCTCTGCAGCCCATCATAAAACCGGGAGACCGGGTTCTGGATGCAACATGCGGTAATGGGAAAGACACACTTTTTCTGGCAGGACTGGTAGGGGATGAAGGCAAGGTTTTTGCTTTTGATATTCAACAGACAGCGATAGATCGAACCCGCCAGCTGCTGAAAAAAAACGGTATGCTGGGGCGGGTTGCACTAATTGGCGCTGATCATGTGGATTTGGATAACTACCTACAGGGGCCTATTAAAGCAGCCATGTTTAACCTGGGTTATCTGCCAGGGGGAGACCATCTCATTACTACCGCCCCGGCAAGTACCCTGACCGCTATAGACAAAGCTATGAGGCTATTAATTCCGGGGGGTCTAATCAGCATAGTCGCTTATCCGGGACACCCCATGGGCAGTTTGGAAATGGAAGAAGTCCGGGAATTTTTGCTTCAAATCCGGCAGCAGCTTTTTGAAATCCTGGAGGTTAATTTTATCAACCAGAACAACAGTCCGCCCCGATTGTTTTTACTGTATAAAAAAATGGAGGATAGGGATGAATGCTAGACGACGTTTTGCCATTCTGGATCTGATAGGCCGGGAACGAATTACTACCCAGGCGGAATTGCAGGAAAAGCTACAGGCCATGGGGTTTGCCGTGACCCAGGCTACGGTTTCACGGGATGTAAAAAAACTGCAATTAATAAAGATTTCCGATGCCCAGGGTTATAGATATGCTCTGGCTGAATTACAGGGCCCCCGGGGTTCCGGTGAAAGGATGCAAAGGATATTCCGGGATTCGGTGTTGAGCATTAATTCCAGCTCCAGCCTGGTGGTAATAAAAACCCTGCCCGGAGCTGCCCAGGCCGTTGCTTCTCTGATTGATGCAGTGGATTATGAAGAAATTTTAGGAACTGTAGCCGGTGATGATACCATATTTATTGCCGTAAGCCCGGAAAAAGCAGTAAAATCGATTGTGCAAAGGTTTAAAGACCTAATTTCCTGATTATATTCAGGGGTGACGGGAATTTATCCCTAGACTCAGATTATGAGGGGATATACATGCTGGCAGAGATACAAATAAAGAATTTTGTTTTAATTGAGGATTTGCAGATGGCTTTTGCCCCGGGACTCAATGTAATCACAGGAGAAACCGGAGCTGGTAAGTCTATTATTATTGATGCCCTGGGTTTAATTATGGGCGAAAGAGTCAGACATGATTATTTGCGGGATACAAGCCGCAAAGCAATTCTGGATGCGGTTTTTGACCTGGACCGTGACAACCGGGCCCGGGGTTTTTTAGAGGAAAATGGGTATATAGAAGCGGATGTAAATACAATTGTAATCAGCAGAGAACTGGATCCCCAGGGAAAAAACCTGGTTCGTATCAACGGACGGGTAGCCCCCCTGAACCTGTTGAAAAAGGTAGCACCCTATCTGATTGATATCCATGTCCAGTATGATAATTTAAACCTCCTGAAACCGGAATCATTTCTTAGTTTTGTTGATGGCTTTGCTTCGGAAATGGCAGGAGATTTAGCCTGGTTGGCTGCATTATTTGCGGACCTGAAAGAAAGCAGAAAAAAACTGCAAACATTGTCCGGGGCGGAAGCAAACCAAAAGGAGAGAATGGAATTTCTGCATTATCAGCTGCAAGAGATTGAGGGAAGCCAGCTACAAGCAGGGGAAGAGGAGGAATTGCTTAAAACCAGGGAACGGATTCAAAATTTGCAGCAGTTAATGCAGGGTTGTGACCTTCTACAGCAATTGCTATACCATGCTCCGGAGGGTAATAATTCGGCATATGAATTGCTCTATCAGGGGGCAGCAGTCAGTAAGGATTTCAGGCATGAGGAAATGTTTCAAAACATCACCGGGCAATTGGAGGAAATGTGTTATTCTATTGAGGAGATATCTATTGCTATCAGTAATCTGGTGCAGGAGCTGGATTTTGAGCCTGGAAAACTGGAGGAAATAGAAAACCGCTTGTATACTATCAGACAGCTGCAAAAAAAATACGGGGATACGGTGGCAGACATCCTTATTTTTGGTGAAAAAGTGCAGGAAGAAATACAGGCCCTGAAGAATAGTGAAATCATTATGGACGACATTGTCGCCCAAATCAGGGTGCTGGAAGCCCAATATGATGAGTTGGCCGCTTCTGTTAGGGAGCAAAGAAAGCAGGCTGCCTCATTTTTGCAGGAGCAGGTTCATGCTGAACTGATGGCCTTAAACATGCCGCATGTGGAATTTAAAATTGATTTCCGGGAAAAAGAGGGCGATGCCCTGGGGACTGACGAAGTGGAGTTTATGTTTTCCCCTAATCCTGGTGAGCCCATGAGGCCACTGGCCAGGATTGCATCAGGAGGTGAAATTTCCCGTTTTGTATTGGCCTTAAAAAAGGCTTTAGCCCGGGTTTATGCGGTTCCCACCTTGATTTTTGACGAAATTGATATCGGCGTGGGGGGGACTGCTTTAAAAGCCATGGCCGGGAAATTATTAGAATTAGGATCCAGTCACCAGGTGCTTTTGGTAACGCATGCCCCTCAGATTGCCAGCCGGGCCGGGGTGCACTATCTAATCGAGAAAAACATATTGCCTGATCACAGCACTATTGTCGCAGTTAAAAAATTGGAACCTGCAGAACGGGTTCAAGAAGTTGCCCGGATGTTAGGAGGAGAAAATTTTTCTTCTATAACCCTCCAACATGCTGAGGAAATGATGCGCTTATAATCCGCTTCTCACCCCCAATATGGAATAGAGCAGAGTGAACGGGTAAATGGGTCCTCGGTATGATTGGCAGGAACAAAAACCGGGTCCGGGGGCCCAATTAATTATAGTAGCTGTTGCGGGTCTGCCCGTGGTAAGATATCCCAGGGAGTTTTAGTTGGGTAAGGAGGTATTTTTCTTTCATGATTGCTGAAAATGATCCCATAAAGATCCTCGTAGCAGATGACAACCGTGAATTTTGCGCCTTGTTGAAAGATTTTTTTCAAAATGAAAAAGACTTTGATTTAGTGGATGTATGCTCTAATGGCTTGGAGGTTTTAGAATCTTTGCAGAGAAACCAGATAGAAGTTCTGATCCTGGACCTGATTATGCCCTATATGGATGGAATCGGTGTATTGGAGCACATAGACGGTTATAATCCGGAAATGAAACCCAAAATAATCATATTATCTGCTTTCGGACAGGAGAACATAACCCAGAGAGCAGTGCAGCTGGGAGCAGATTATTATATTTTAAAACCATTTAATCTCAATGTCCTGGGTGATCGGGTCAGGCAAATTGCCCGGGATATCAAAACCAAGAAACCTTATCCGACCCACAGGGGCAGTCAACCGCCTACGCCCGCACCTTCTAAAGATATGGAAGTGAGGGTGACAAAAGTCATTCATGAACTGGGAGTTCCGGCCCATGTAAAAGGCTACCAGTATCTTCGCGATGCCATAATATTGGTTATAAAAGAAGTGAATTACCTTGGGGCAGTAACCAAAGAATTATATCCGGCCATTGCCCAAAAATATGACACGACACCCAGCAGGGTAGAAAGAGCCATCCGCCATGCGATTGAACTGGCCTGGGAACGGGGAGACCTGGATAAAATCAACAAGTTTTTCGGATATACCGTGAGTGGAGAAAAAGGGAAGCCGACCAATTCAGAATTCATCGCTATTATCTCCGATCGGATCAGATTAGAAAACAAAGTATATTAAACCCGGAGCTTATCCGCAACGGACCCGGAGGTCATATGCCGGTTGTTTTAAACCGGCATTTTTGCCCCGGGATTTTTGTACTAAATAAAGACGTATTATAAGGGGGAGGAGGGGTTTTGCCCCGGGCCCATTTCCCGCTCCCAACCTCTGTAAACGGCAGATATTTTTGCTTAATTATGGCGGGTCTTTTATAATAAAAAAAACTATAGTATTAAAGAATAAAACTCGGAAGAAAGGCTCCGGCATGGGATTAAGGGATATACCTGCCAGGACTCAACCGGGAGCAAATCCATATGATAAATGAGGTGTGTGATGTCCATACGGGGCAGGGTTCGTTTAGACCATCGAACGAAAAACCTGGTACTGCGATTAAAAAAGAATGAAATCGCGATAATCAACCATGAAGATATCGATGAGGTTGCCGCCAACGGGCTGATTGCAGCTAAACCGGCGGCCATTATTAATGCCCGGCAATCTATAACCGGAAGGTATTCTTCCCGGGGAGCGTATAAGATTATTATGGCGGGAATCCCCCTTATCGATGAAGCCGGGGAAGAGATTTTTCTCAGGCTCCGGGAAGGAAATAGCGTTGAAATTAAGGGGGAGGAAGTTTGTTACCAAAAAAAACCTGTCGCCCGGGGTAAGATTTTAACGATGGAAGATATCCGGGAAAAACAGGCACTGGCTGCTGCCAATACTCAGAAAGAGTTAGATCGTTTTGTGGAAAATACCCTGGCCTATGCCCGCAAGGAAAAAAATGTTTTGTTGGGTGATATTGAAGTACCCGTGCTTAAAACCGAGATGCTAAACCGTCATGTCCTAATTGTGGTAAGGGGAAGCAGCTATAAAGAGGACCTGAAAACCATTCATGCCTATATTCAGGAAGAAAAGCCGGTATTAATCGGAGTAGACGGCGGTGCTGATGCACTCTTGGAGTTTGGCCTCACACCGGATATCATTATCGGGGATATGGACAGTGTATCGGATCAGGCCCTGTCCAGCGGAGCAGAAATTATTGTACATGCTTATGCTGACGGGGGGGCTCCGGGTCTGGAAAGAGTGAAAAATATGGGGCTGCAGGCATTGATTTTCCCTATCACCGGAACCAGTGAAGATGCGGCCATGATCTTAGCCTGGGAATGTGGCAGCAGTTTGATTGTAGCTGTGGGAACCCATTCCAATATGGTGGATTTTTTAGAGAAAGGGCGCAAGGGGATGTCCAGCACCTTTTTGGTACGATTGAAAATCGGTTCGATTTTAGTGGATGCCCGGGGGGTAAGCCAATTATACCGGGAGAGAACCAGCACCAAATATGTGTTTTTCCTTTTTGCAGCAGCCCTGGTTCCGATCATTATATTATTGTGGCTTTCTCCTGCCCTGCATCCAATGCTTCAACTTCTGTGGCTGCAGATAAAAATGATGCTGAATATATAATCATAACAAGTGTTTTAACAAGGGAGTGTTGATAAAAATATGAGGGTTTGTCCGGTTTTTTTAATATTTATTTCTGGTGGTGCAGGCATATGATTGACCTTAGATACCATGTCGCTTCCCTGATCGGTATTTTTTTAGCCCTGGGATTGGGGATGTTGATCGGAAGCACGATTGTGGGGGATGATTTGCTGGTTGAACAGCAAAAAAAAATGATTGATAGACTCGAAGAGCAGTATGTGACCCAACGGGAAACAGAACGGGAATTGATTAGCGAGAACCAGTATTTGCAACAGATAAACAATCATTATGAAAACTACAGCCAGACCTTATTGCCGGCTATTGTGGATGAACTATTAGCGGGATCCAGGGTAGCAGTGGTAGTGACAGGAGGCAAAGATATTCCGGCCGGAATGGTTAATACCCTGACCCGTTCCGGGGCAGAGGTTATATGCAAAACCGTACTTCTATCCGGTCTGGATCTATCCCAGGAGGGACTAAAAGATGAAATCACAGCGTATTATGGTTTACCGCAAGCCAGTGAGACTGAAACTGTGCAAAGGATGATTGCATCCAGTGTTGCCACGATACTTAGCCGGGAACCGGATGTCAATGCCATGGCCTTTCTGAATGAGAAAAATCTGGTAAAATTCAACGGCAATTATAATACCAATCTGGACGCAGTGATCGTGGTGGGCGGAGCGGATGATCTGGCCTATTATTATCCCGAAAAGGTTGATGTCCCCCTGATCGAATTTTTGTTGGCAGAGGGGCAAATGGTCATAGGTGTTGAAAGTACCCAGGTGGAAATGTCATATATGAATTTTTACCAGGGCTTTAATATCAGCACGATAGACAACATTGATCTCAGTCCCGGCCAAATTGCCCTGGTTCTTGCGTTAGAAGGGGAGTCAGGGAATTATGGCATAAAACCAACGGCCAATAAGTTTATGCCTACTATACCGGTAGAATACCTGAGGAGACAGTAGGTTGAGTTCCGTATGGGTAGTGATTCCGGCATTTAATGAAGAAAAGGAAATCGTTCAGACCATCAGAAGCATTAAGCAATTGGATGGGATCAGCCATATTATGGTGGTAAATGACGGGTCCACGGATCAAACTTCTGTACTGGCAAAGGCAGAAGGAGTCGAGGTTTTAGACCTTTATCCCAACCGGGGTAAAGGAGGCGCCATGAATGCAGCCATCCCGCATATTGAGGGGGATATTATAGTCTTTCTGGATGCAGACTTAGGGGATTCCGCCGCCGAGGCCGTCAAAATTATCGCACCGGTGAAAGAAAAACAATGTGATATATGTATTGCTGCTTTTCCCCCACCCCGAAGAAAAGGGGGGTTTGGCCTGGTAAAGGGTACTGCAGCCTGGGCTATCCACCGGATGGGCGGCATGGAAGCCAGGGCTCCCCTGAGCGGGCAGAGGGCTATGACCAGGGAGGTTATGGAGTCTGTGACCCCCTTTCGGGAAGCCTTCGGGGTGGAGTTGGGCATGACTTTGCGGGCATTGGCCCAGGATTTTAAGGTAAAGGAAGTGCTGACAATGATGCGGCACCATGAGACAGGACGGGACTTGAAAGGTTTCCGGCACCGGGGGCGCCAATGGCTGGATGTTCTGAAAGTCCTCTGGCAGGAAACAAGGAGGAAAAAGAGGTGATAGTATTTTTTTGGATCCTGACCGTGTTGATCATGGGTTTGCTGCTCGAGGCGTTGCTCCTTTACCTGTGGGTGCCATTTTTAAGGACCCAGGGCTTGGTGGGCAGAAATTACCTGGGTGTTGAAATCCCTGTTGGCGTTGGTTTTAGCTTTACCTTTGTCTTGCTCTTATCTTATATGCTTTATATGGCTTGGGGATGGTACCAACCCGTTTACTTGATGTTTCTTTTTGGCTTTAGTTTTATCGCTTTCCTGGGTTTCGTTGACGATATGCTGGGGCAAAGAGACACCCTCGGCTTTAGCGGCCATTTCGGTGCATTGTTTCGCGGCAAACTGACCACGGGAGGCATTAAAGCCCTGGGGGGGGGAGGAGCAGCCTTATTTATTGCCCTGATTATTTCGGGGCCCTGGTGGGAAATTCTCCTGAATACTCTGGTAATTGCCTTGTTTACCAATTTGCTGAATTTGTTAGATCTCCGCCCGGGAAGGGCGGTTAAGGGTTTTTTATTTTTTATGCTGGTTTTGGGGCTCATTGGAGTAAAGGGCGAGGCTTTTTTCATGATAGCTCCTCTGTTGGGAGCGGTTCTCTGGTATCTCCCCGGGGATCTAGGGGGGCGGGTCATGCTGGGAGATGCGGGCTCCAATGCTTTAGGGTTTACCCTGGGATTTTTAAGCATTATGCATTTATCCCTGCCGGCAAAGAGTATTCTGCTTATCCTGTTGCTGCTTATACATTTATATACAGAAAAATACTCCTTGAGTACCGTGATCGAAAAAAACAATTTTTTGCGTTGGATAGACCGTATAGGGAGGGAATGATGACATGATTAACCAGAGCCGGTTGGTGCAAAATTTTATTACCATGGTAGAAATAGATTCGGAATCGCGGGAAGAAGCGAAACTGAAGGACTGGCTGCAAAACCAGTTCGCCCAAAGGGGAATAAAGGGATATGAAGATGAATCCGGGGCCAAGATCGGGGGAGATGCAGGCAATTTATTCCTTAAAGTTCCCGGCTTGATAGAGCGCCCCCCCCTATTTTTTACTGCCCATATGGATACGGTGAAACCGGGAAAACAAGTCAAAGCAGTGGTGGCAGACGGGGTGATAAGAAGCGGGGGCAACACTATCCTGGGAGCAGACAATAAAGCAGACATTGCGGTACTTTTAGAAGCAATTGATGTTTTGCAGGAACAGGGAGCTTTACATATTCCCCTGGAAATATTATTAACCGTGGCCGAAGAGCAGGGTTTATTAGGGTCCAAGCATTTTGATTTTTCTCTTTTATCCTCGCCTATGGGTTATGCCCTGGATGCAGGAGGAAAACCCGGAACCATTGTTATTCAATCCCCCTGCCAGAATCATATTGAGTATAAAGCTTTGGGCAAGGCTGCTCATGCCGGCATAGATCCCGAGAAGGGGATCAATGCCATTCATTTAGCCGCATTAGCCTTAAGTAAAATGCCCAGTGGACGTATTGATGAAGATACAACCTGCAACTTTGGAATGATCGAAGGGGGGCAGGCCCGCAACATCATCCCCGACTCCTGTGTGATCCAGGGGGAGGCCAGAAGTATGTCCCGGCAACAGTTAAACCAGATAACCCGGGAACTTAGTTCCATATTTACCACCGAAGTTGAAAAACATGGTGGACGGGCAGAGGTTAAGGTGGAGTTTTTATATCCCGAGGTGTCATTGGATGCGGGCTCAGAAGTGGTGCTCAGGGCGGTTAAGGCTGCGGAAAAAACGGGATTGCCGGTGGAGTTAGTGAAAACGGGCGGAGGTAGTGATGCCAGCATCATTAATGGCCAGGAAATCCCCTGTGTCAATTTGGCTATAGGGATGCAGGCGGTCCATACTTGTGATGAATATATATCTGTGCAAGATCTGGTCAATGATGTCAAGTTGGTTCTGGCATTGATAGCAGAAGCTGCAGATCCCGTCTATTAATTAAGGGCAGCCCCGATTAAACGCATTTTAGGGGGGAGGCTGTGATTGAATTTAAACAAGGCCTTGTGATCCGGGAGATTTTTTCCCGGCCCGGGGTGAAGGGCTTTATTATCCAGGTAGGGGAAGCCGAAGATAAGGGTATTGCCTATACTGAATTAACCGGGGAGATCAACCCCGGAGATCAGGTATTGCTGAATACTACCGCGGTAAGCTTGAAGCTGGGAAGTGGTGGCTATCATTATATCATTGCTCCCATGAACCGTCAGGAATATACACCTTTGAAACCGGGCGGGCATATTATGAAATTACGCTATACACCGCAACAATTAAAAGTACTCAGTGTGGAAGAAGAGGATAGTCCCTACCATGAGATCATGCAAAAGGCGGACAGTCTGGATCAGATTCCGGTTTTAGTGGGAACACTTCATTCCATGCTGGCTCCCCTGGCTCTGCTCCTGGCCCGGGAAGGATTCAGGGTAGGGTATGTTATGACCGACGGTGCTGCATTACCTGTAAAATTCAGCCAGACGGTGCATCTTTTGCGCCAGCAAGGGGTTCTGGTCGGGACTGTGGCCGCAGGTCATGCTTTTGGTGGGGATTTAGAAGCCGTAAATATCTATTCGGGATTACTGGCAGCGCGGCATATTCTAAGGGCGGATGTGATCATCGTAACCATGGGGCCCGGGATCGTGGGAACCGGAACTAAATGGGGATTTAGCGGAATTGAACAGGGGGATATCCTTAATGCAACGGCTACCCTTAAGGGTCGGGGAATTGCTGTTCCCAGAATCAGTTTTGGGGACCGTAGACTTCGCCACCGGGGAATTAGCCATCATACCCTGACGGTTTTAGGGCAGGTCACACGGATGAAGGCGTTGGTTCCACTTCCAATATTAGAAGAAGAAAAACAAGCGTATATCCTGGAGCAAATACAACAACAAAACATAGGTAACCGGCACGAGGTAAGCTTTTGGGATGGAGGCTCGGTTTTCGAGGTGCTTTCCCATCCCGCCTATTCATTTACTACCATGGGTCGCAGCTTTGAAGAGGAACAGGAATTTTATCTGGCCCTGGGAGCAGCAGTCCGGGCTGCATTACCCATCCTCATTCAACTCAGGGACGGTTTTACGGGTTGAATTAGAATGAATTTGAGACAGGAGGCCTGCTATATGTCAGGGGAAGAAAAGACGTTATCATCCAACCCTGTTTTTGAGGGGCGAATATTGAAGTTGCGGGTGGATCGGGTGCTCTTGCCCGATGGAAAGGAATCTACCCGGGAAATTGTAGAGCACGACGGAGCCGCGGCAGTGGTGGCCGTAGATGAGAAGAACAACATACACCTGGTGCGACAGTTTCGCAAACCGCTGGAAAAAACCATCATGGAAATCCCGGCCGGGATTCTGTATCCCCTGGAGGAACCGTTATCCTGCGCCCAACGAGAACTGGAAGAAGAAGTTGGTCTTAAAGCAAAGCAATGGAATAAGCTGCTCAGCTATTACAGTGCTCCGGGTTTTTGTGATGAAATTATACATATTTTTTTGGCCCGGGAGCTTTATGAGGGGACTACCAACCTGGATGAGGATGAATTCCTGGAACATATTTGCCTGCCTTTAGAAGAAGCGTATGGGAAAGTGGTGGCCGGTGAGATTGTTGACGGGAAAAGCATTATTGGCATCCAAATGGCTTATGATCGGTTGATGAGGCAGAAACTTGAATAATTATTATGCGGACTTACATATTCATATCGGTCAGGCCGGGGGGAAGTGGGTGAAGATTACCGCTTCCCGATCTCTAACTCTTGAACGGATTATTTTTGAAGATGCCCCCCGAAAGGGCTTGGATATTGTAGGGGTGGTAGATGCAGGCTGTATCCCGGTGGTCCGGGAGATACGGGATTTTATAGACCGGGGAGCGCTCAGGCCTTTAACTGATGGAGGATTTTTGGCCTCCAACGGTGTTCTGTTTGTTCCTGCCTGCGAAGTTGAAAGCAGGGAAGGGGTCCATGTGATCAGCTACCTGCCCCACATGGAGAGCATCGAAAACTGGCAAGAAGCCATGGCCTCCCATATGACAAATAATCAATTATCTACCCAGAAAACCAGCCTGGGTTTTGGGGAACTTTTGCACCTGACCCTGGAGCTGAAAGGTTTTTTTTGTCCTGCCCATGCTTTTACCCCTCATAAAGGTGTTTATGGCAAGTGGACCCCGCGGCTGGAAGCTAAACTAGGTGCTGACATTAGAAAAATCAATACCTTGGAATTGGGTTTAAGCGCCGATACAACCATGGCAGAAATGATTGATGAAACACGGTTTTTCTCTTTTTTATCCAATTCTGATGCCCACTCTTCTCCCAATGTGGGAAGAGAATATAACTTGTTGGCACTCGGGGACAAGACTTTCCAGGAACTAAAATACGGGCTGGAAAACCAAAAAGGAAGAAGGATCCTGGCCAATTTCGGTATGGATCCCCGCCTGGGTAAATATCATCGCAGTTTTTGCTCTATATGCCAGTCCATTGCCGGGGATCCACCCCCGGTTTTTCGTTGCCCCCGTTGTCATGCTCCGGATATGATGCCCGGGGTATATGACCGCATTGTAGCAATCAGGGATCATGATGAAAGGGTACAACCCCGGAGGCAACCCGGTTATTTTTACCGGGTGCCTTTGCAGAATCTACCGGGAATTGGTCCTAAAACCCTGGTCCGCTTGCACAGGTTTTTTGATCATGAAATCAATTTGGTAGAACATGCACCCATCGAAGTTATTCGTGAAGCAGCAGGGGATTACATAGCAAAAATGATTCATGGGATGAGGCAGGGCCGTTTGCCCATTATACCCGGAGGTGGTGGAAATTATGGTAAAGTCCGAAAGGATTATTTTTAGTACCGATGCCAGCGGGGCCTACAACGCAGCCCGGGAAGGGCTGCTGGTCATGATCGTGGATGTGATTGATATGTCCACGACTCTGGAAAGTGCTCTGGATGCAGGAGCCTTCATGATATTGGGAGCCAGCCCGGATGTTAACCGGGCACCGGTAAAAGTTGATCCTGAAGGGATGGGACGATTGGCAGCGCGGGAAGCGCGGGAGGGTAGGAGAGGAATTGTCCTGGTAGCAGAACCCCGTGCAGGCACTGAAAAAGAACGAATCACACGCTGTCAAAAAGTCATTAGAGGCATTGAGTCGGAAAAAGGTCTTATCGAAGCCATTGTCCCCAACCTGGGAGCGGAAACCCCTAAATTAACAGAGATGAAAGACCGGGTGGTGCTGGCGGTAACAGAAACCGGCGGGGTGGCCTATGATGCCGCTTTTCAGGCCGGGGGCAGGGTTATTACCGGAACGGTTGCACGAACCTTGACCCAAAAAGGGCTACAACCGGCACTTAGTGCCTGTAAAAGGGCCCGGGCATCCTTCGGGGCTCATCATACCGGCATTGCTGTGATTGCTGCCAGCCGCAATTCCCTGGAAGATGTGCTGGGGGCGCAGTATATTGCCGGTTTATTATTGTATAATAAATAGCAGAGAGTTTTTCCGGGAAGACTTACCCATATCATGAACCCCTTTGTCTTTTAGGGCATCCGGGGAATAAGGTATTTCTGACCCCGGAATGGTAGACTCACCCAGTCTCAGGGAAAGAGTGGGCTTCGGGATGGAGGGAATTGATCATGAAACCGGTTTATATTTTGGGGCATAAACATCCTGATATGGATTCAATTGCTGCTGCCATAAGTTATAAGATTTTTAAAGATATCCAGGGCCCAGATCATTACATCGCTGCTGCAGCAGGAGAATTAAACGAAGAAAGTGTTTTTGTATTAAACCATCTGGGTTTTGAACCCCCGGAAATTATCAGAGATGTCAGGTCCAAGGCAGAAGATATTTTGGATCAGGAGAAAGCTCTTTATGTACATGCTGATACTACGTTGGCCCAGCTGGCGGCACAGGTCCGGGAAGAACAGTTGAAAACGATCCCGGTGTTGGATGAAAAGAAGCAGCTGTTGGGTTTATTTACCATCGGGGATGTAGCCATGTTATATATGAATGCCCTGGACCCAGAAAAGGATATTTCCCACAGTGTTAAACAGTTGCGGGAATTTCTGGACCTCCCGGTATCTAAGATCATGAAAAGCCGGGACCTTATTCTTTTTGAAAGCACAGAAAGCATTGATGATGTAAAAAAGATGATGCTGTCTACCCGGTACCGGAATTATCCGGTAGTGGATGAAACCAATCGCTTACTGGGCATGATCTCGCGTTATCACTTGTTAAATCTAAAAAGAAAAAGGGTGATTTTGGTGGATCATAATGAATCAAAGCAGGCTGTGGAGGGCATAGAGGAAGCGGAAATCCTGGAAATCATCGATCATCACCGGGTAGGCGATCTGCAAACGACCCAGCCTATTTTATTTCATAATGAACCGGTAGGATCTACTTGTACGTTGATTGCGGAAATGTTTTTCAAGCATACAATAGACATCAATGCTAACCTGGCAGGATTAATGTTGGCAGGAATAGTTGCAGATACCATGATTTTTAAATCCCCGACCACGACCCTTAAAGACAAAGCAATTGCCCGGAAGTTGGAGGTTGCGTCTGGACTGGATGCCCTGCAGTGGGGGTACCGCATCTTTGAAACGACTACTAAAAGCGAGTTGAAAACGGAATATGAGATTATCAATGAGGATTTGAAAGAGTATTCCAGCGGCAGTATGACTTTTGCCATTGCACAGATTGA
Source organism: Syntrophomonas sp. (assembly GCA_003558625.1). Classification (GTDB taxonomy): domain Bacteria; phylum Bacillota; class Syntrophomonadia; order Syntrophomonadales; family Syntrophomonadaceae; genus PWPP01. Next base: position 17,791 of record PWPP01000077.1, on the reverse strand, counting down.
AACCATGGGAAGAGAGAATTTTTCCCGCCGCAAAGTGGAACTTATTGATACCATGAATCTGATTTTACGGGAAAACGGGTATGGCTTTTTATGTTTGATGGTAACGGATATTTATCAGGGAGAAACAGAGTTAATGATGGTAGGGGGAAAATCGGACTTGATTGCACGGGCTTTTGGCCAGAAAATGATAGAGCATAGCATTTTTTTGCGGGGGATTATGTCTCGCAAGAAACAAGTGGTACCGTTGTTGTTTGAAGCTTTACGTCAAGAGGAACATGTATAAATCCTTCTTTTCAATACCCAGGTGAAAATATGGATGAACATGAATATCGTTCTGGTGCTCTGTTCTGGATTTTAGCCTGTAGCTGCATGCCGTACAGGGTTTTTCTTTTATGCCATTGATTTTAAAAATATATACTCTGGGATCTTGATTTCCCAATGGGAGGAAAGGTCATGGATTTAGGATTTTTTCATTTGTTTTATAAGGGTTATGTTAAATTTATTACAAATTGGTCTTTATTATTGCATCATTAATCCTATAGTGGGGAAGGAAAAAATGGAAGCCTACATCACTGAATTTATTCATTATTTGTGCTACGAAAAAGGGTACTCCGTCCATACCCAGGGGGCATACCGGCGCGATTTGTCCAAGTTTATCCATTTTGCCCAAAAAGAGCGGAATATGCAGGATTTAGGGCAGATCAATAAAAATGTCATTTTAGATTATTTGTCCTGGCAGCTGGATCAGGGGTTGAACAATTCTACCCTGGCCCGCACCCTATCCAGTATTAAGTCCTTTTATAAATATCTGCAGCTGGAAGGCCATATAAAAAACAATCCTGCTTTTGATCTGGAAACGCCTAGAATAAAAAGAAAGCTTCCGCATATATTAAGTGTTGAGGAAGTTGATGCATTGATGAAGCAGCCTGATGTGGTTAAGCCCATCGGCATAAGAGACCGGGCCATGCTGGAATTAATGTACGGGACCGGTTTGAGGGTTTCGGAGCTGCTGTCTTTGCAGATGGAGGATATTAATTTCACTGCAGAGTTTTTGCGCTGTATGGGTAAAGGCAGTAAGGAACGGATTTTACCGGTGCATCACACCTCGATTTACTGGATGCAAAGATATCTGGCCCGCAGCCGCAATTTTCTGGTAAAAAAACCCCAGGAAAGAACCCTGTTTTTAAATGCCCGGGGAACCTCCCTCAGCCGTCAGGGTTTTTTTAAGATCTTATCCCAATATGGGCAAGGGGCTGATATAAAAAAAGTTTTGAGCCCCCATATTTTGCGCCATTCTTTTGCTACCCATCTGTTGGAAAACGGGGCTGATTTGCGCATTGTGCAAGAATTACTGGGGCATGCAGATGTTTCGACGACCCAGATCTACACCCATCTGACCAGAAGCCGGTTGCGGGAAATCTACGATGATTGCCATCCCAGGGCTTAACCAAGCAAGCAGGGAGGAATGATAGATGAATACCAGGAGAGCCATAATACTGATTCTGGATAGTGTCGGGATTGGTGAAACGGAGGACAGCTACCAATATGGGGACTGCGGTTGCAATACATTGCAGAATGTAGCCCAGGCGGTGGGGGGGATTCAGCTGCCACATCTAGAAAGCCTGGGGCTCGGGAAAATAGAGATGATACCGGGCGTATCCTCCTCCATGACTGTCGAGGGTGCTTACGGGAAAATGAAACCACAGTCATCGGGAAAAGACACCGTATCCGGCCATTGGGAAATGATGGGGGTGATTCTGGAGCACCCTTTTCCGGTTTACCCGGCCGGGTTCCCCCAGGAATTGATCAGGGAATTTGAACAAGAGATTGGCACGAAAAGCCTGGGCAATGTGGCGGCTTCGGGAACGGCAATTATTGAGGAACTGGGCCAAGAACACCTTGAAACCGGTTTTCCTATTGTATATACTTCGGCCGATAGTGTTTTTCAGGTTGCTGCCCATGAGGAGATAATTCCGGTAGCGCAACTGTATCGCATTTGTGAAACAGCTCGCAATTTACTGCAGGGAAAACATGGTGTGGGAAGGGTAATTGCCCGGCCTTTTAGTGGAGTTCCCGGAAGTTTTATCCGCACCCCGAACAGAAAAGATTTTTCTTTGCTGTCACCCCCAAACATTTTGGATTATGTAAAGACAGCCGGACATAATGTAGTGGGTATCGGGAAAATAAAAGATATATTCGGATCCCGGGCTCTCAGTGAGAGTTTTTCCGCCAGGAGTAACAGCGAAGGGGTCAAAATTTTGTTGGAGGTCTTAAAAAATGATTTTATGGGCCTCGTTTTTATCAATCTATTGGATTTTGACCAATTATATGGACATCGGAATGATCCCGCAGGTTATGCCCGCGCACTGGAAGAGTTTGACCAGCTGCTGCCGGATATTATGGCATCTCTGAAACAAGAGGATTTGCTGGCCATTACTGCGGATCATGGCTGTGATCCCACTACTTTAAGCACGGATCATACCAGGGAATTTGTACCTTTACTGATTGGGGGGCCCTGGATTAAAGCTGATATCAACCTGGGTGTACGTAAAACGTTTGCCGATCTGGGTCAAACCATGGCTGAACATCTTGGAGTGGAAATATCGGATCTTGCCGGTATTAGTTTTTATAAGCAGCTGAGGTGATGGTGTTGGATTTTAAAGACCTAATATTGAAAACAAGAAACAAGGAAGCGTTAACTACAGAGGAAATAGCGTTTTTAGTGAAGGGCATGACCAACGGGCAATTAGAGGATTGCCAGGCGGCAGCCTGGGCTATGGCGGTTTATTTTCAGGGACTGTCACCCCGGGAATTAAAGGATCTGACCTGGGCCATGGCCCATTCAGGTGAGGTCATAGGTATTGAGGATTTGCCCGTAAAGGTTATTGACAAGCACAGTACCGGTGGTGTTGGGGATAAAATCAGCCTGGTTGTAATCTCCCTGGTGGCAGCATCGGGTCTGGCTATGCTTAAGATGTCGGGCCGGGGTCTGGGCCATACCGGGGGAACCATTGATAAACTGGAGGCCATACCCGGTTTTCGGGTGGAATTGGGACAAAATGAGATTTTAACCCAGGTGAAGGCCATCAATGGGGTTATAGTATCCCAAAGCGACAAACTGGTCCCGGCGGACAAAAGATTGTATGCCATAAGAGATGTTACTGCGACCATAGACAGTATACCGCTAATTGCTGCCAGCATTATGAGCAAGAAAATAGCCTGTGGAGCCCAAACATTGGTCTTAGATGTGAAGACCGGTAGTGGTGCGTTTATGAAAAAAGAAGCAGAGGCCCTGGAGCTGGCTCAAATCATGGTGCAGATTGGCAAGGACGTCGGCCTCAAGGTGGCGGCCCTGATCAGTGATATGGACCAGCCTCTGGGTAGGATGGTAGGCAATGCCCTGGAAGTAAAAGAGGCCCTTGATACATTACGTGGAGGCGGTCCTCCCGATATAGTAGAACTTTCTTTATGCCTCTCTGCCTACTTGATGTGGTTAGCCGGTCAGTATGAAAATGTGGAAGCCTCCTATAAACGGGCTCAATACTTGCTACATTCAGGAGCGGGTCTTAAAAAGTTTATGGAAATGATTCAATGGCAGGGAGGGCATATCGATCTGAATGATGAGCATTATTCTTTGCCCCGGGCCCGGTTTCAGCAGGAAATCACATCCGATCAGGAAGGGTACATTCAGAGTATAGATGCCAAACAGGTCGGGCTGATATCCATGTTATTGGGAGCGGGGAGAGCCCGGGCCGGAGATGCCATTGATCATGGAGCAGGTCTGGAGTTGGTGCAAAAACGGGGAGATTATGTATATAAAGGACAGACCATTGCTTTTATACATGGAAATTGTCTGGGGTTGATCAGACAGGCCCAAGAACAGCTTTTGTCTGCATACCGGATGGGGTCTTTACCCCCGGACAGAAAAGAATTGATTTTACAAGTGGTACTTTAGTAAAGTTGTTTTATGTTCCACTCCCTGCAGGATATGAATTATGGGTCTTGTATAAGAATTTTTGAAAATATTTAATGGCTTATTGCGTTTTATGCTTTTCTCCCTTTATGATTAAGGAGATGAAGGCTTTAAACTGATATATTATCTTTTTTGAGGGACAAAGACAGTAACATATTTACTGACGCAAATGCTTATTATTACTAATCGATTTACTGTATTTCTAAAGGGAAGGCAGGTGTAGAATCTGGTTTTAAATAAGGGGTGACACAGCAGAGGCCGGAAAAAAGTGGAAACGCAGAGTCTGGACAACGGGTTCAACTCTTTGTTTCTGCTTCAGGATCCCAGGTTTTTTGGTGAACTTCTGGTTGATCCCCGTGATTATTAGGGTAAGGACAGTTGAAACCAGGTTGTTATTATGGATAAAGAACGGTTATCTCCCCGGACTAATACTGCGGTGGAAGCGGTTTTAAAAGCTGCGGCAGTATTTAGGAGTTATATTGATGATATTCGCCAAGAATCCGGCTTCGTACACAGAAAAAGGGATCGCAGCCTGGTTACGAAAATGGATCAACTGATTGAAGCTACCATACTAGATTTAATCAGGCGTGATTTTCCGGATGATGCCCTGCGGGGTGAGGAAACGGGAGACCATGGAGTATATGCTCAGGATACATACCGCTGGCTCATAGACCCCCTGGACGGAACGTTTAATTTTGTGCGCCATATCCCTGTTTTTTGTGTCAGTATCGCCTATGAATACCATGATCAAATCCAGGGAGGCGTGGTATACGATTTTAACCGGGAAGAACTGTTTGTAGCCGAACGGGGTAAAGGTGCTTATTTAAACGGAGAAAGACTTAGGGTTTCTGGTTTAGAAGATGTTCAGGAAGCCGTTCTGGCTGTATTTTTCCCCTGTGGTCCCGACACGCATATGTTGAAAAGCCACATCGATTTATTTGAACATATGCTGCTGGAGATTAATGATATCAGAAGAATTGGAGCAGCTGCTCTGGATTTATGCTGGGTTGCAGCCGGCAGGTTGGATGGATGTTTTGAAGTACATCTGCGTCCCTGGGATATCGCTGCCGGTATTGTTATGGTCGAAGAAGCAGGTGGCATTGTTTCTGATTGGGCCGGTGCCGGGGATTATTTGACCAGCGGTAATATTGTAGCTACCAACCAACATCTCCATAAGTGGCTGCTAAAAAAAATTGACACCTACTTTACAGGCAAAGAGTTTTTATAGCAATACTGACAGCAATCTATTGCAATAGCTATTCTCAAGATCCAACCCCAGGAAACCTTGAAAGCAGGGACGAGGGCTGGGACCACTATAAGAGGTTGCCAGGGGCAGAGGAGGTTTTACTATGGACAATACATTGTCAGACTTCACCCTAATCGCGATAACTGCCGCTGTGGAGGGGGGAAAGTTTTTAGCCCCGGGGGGGGAAAAAACGGAACAAAATCACCAATCCAAAATTAACCAGTGCCGGGACCAGGTGAGTACCTTGATCAGAGAACATTATCCCCAAGATCATATAGACTTTTCCGGAGCCCTGGTTGACCCCGGCAGGGTTGGAGCGGGTGTAGTCTGGATTATAGAACCCGCTGATGGTAAGAACAACCTGGCCCGGAATTTTCCCATGTGGGCGGTGAGCATTGCCGCAGTTATGAAAGGGCAGGTTGTGGCGGGCATTGTATATGATCCCCAGCGACAGGAAATATTCGCTGCAGAGAAGGGGAAAGGTGCTTTTTTAAACGGCCATAAGATCCGGGTTTCTCCCACCCGGGAAATAAAAGACTGCTTGCTGACTACGGGATATTATTTTTATGATTATAACTTATTGCAGAGTTATTTTTCCCTGCTTCATAAAATCCTACCCCATATTCATGGTTTGCGCCGCTATGGTTCGGTAGCTATTGATTTATGCTGGATTGCCTGTGGTAGACTGGATGGATTTTTAGACCCCAATTTACGAGTGAACGAATATGCAGCCGGTACTTTAATCGTGAAAGAGGCCGGGGGCAAAGTCACCGACTGGAATGGCAGTGATGATTATCTTTATCAAAAACATATAGCCGCTTCAAACGGGTTGATCCATAAATGGATTTTGAACAATACGGTACCGATTTTATCCTAGCCAACCGGAAGGGTTTTGTTGGCACTTTATGCCGCGAAGGAGTTATGATCTGGTCCACCCCGAATAAAAAATCCGGGGTGGACCAGATTTTTACCTCTCAATCGAAAGGCTTACCAACCCTCTTCCCCGATGAGGGGTACAAATCTGACAGCGGTAATATAGGTGCAAATCAAGTGTCCATCCAACCGTTTTTCTATTTTCATTAAATCCTGGGAAAAATTATCTCCTACGGGAATAACCATTCTGCCCCCTGGAACCAGTTGGTTGCTTAATGTTTCCGGAACTACCGGTGCCCCGGCAGAGACCAAAATGCAGTCAAAGGGGGATGCTTCAGGCCAACCCTTGGTTCCATCTCCTACTTTGATTTTTATATTATCATAGCCTAATTTTTTTATTACTCTCTGGGCTGACCGGGCTAAGGTATCAAGGCGCTCGATGGTATATACTTCATTTACGAGTCGGGATAAGACTGCAGCAGCATAACCGGAGCCGGTGCCGATCTCAAGCACTTTATCCGAGGACGTGGCTGCTAAAGCATGGATCATTAAAGCCACAATATAGGGTTGGCTGATGGTCTGGTTATCACCGATGGGAAGAGGGTTATCCTCATAAGCGAAAGGTTGCAATTCTTTAGGCACAAAATCATGCCGTGGCACTTCTAACATACTGTTGATAATATCCGGCTGGGTTATGCCCCGGTTGATAATTTGTGTTTCTACCATTTCTCTGCGTTTTTCATCGTAGTGAAGGTTGTTGTTCATGTAGAATCCTCCCTTGCACGTTCTTCGGTCCCATTGAAAAGCATATCCCCCAATATATTTGGCTAGAAGTCCGGGGGGCGAAAGTTTCCTCCTCTTATTTTATCAAATATCAGACCCCGGAGCTGGAATATATACTATTCCCCGGAATCATACAATAGTACGTAGACTTCATAATTGGATCATAACGGTTCAGGATTTGGCCGTTTGGCACGTTATTATTTATCTGCTTCTACTTCCAGTATAGAAAGGATTTCTTTTTTTATTGCTTCTCTTTCTTCTAAAGACATAAGAGCTTGGATGTGGACCTTTAGTTTCACAGCAGCGGGGCGGGCTGAAAAAACAAATATATCGTCGGCCAATAGTAGCGCTTCTTCGATATCATGGGTTACCAAGAGTACCGAAGGGGAATAGGTCTGACACAATTTTTTCAGCCACAGTTGCATTTTTCTGCGATTGATCGCATCTAAAGCTGCAAAAGGCTCATCCAATAACAGTGCATCTTGTTTAAACAGATAAGTGCGCAGCAAGGCGGCTCGCTGACGCATACCACCCGATAGTTGGTAGGGATAATAGTCCTGAAATCCCTTTAAACCGAACTCATTTAAATAAGGAAAAACCCTGGTTCGGGCTTCTTTTTTGTTTTCGCCCCGGATTAATAAGGGTATCATCAGGTTTTCCAAAATGTTTTTAAAGGGTAAAATCAAATCTTTTTGCTGCATATAACTGATTTTGCCTGTGCGTCCGGTCCAGTCTTCACCGTCTAAAATCACCCGACCCTGATCCGGGGCCAATAAACCGGATATGATATTCAGCAGGGTGCTTTTACCACAGCCGCTGGGACCTAATATTACCACAAACTGTCCCCTCTCTACGGTCAAAGAAATCCGGTCCAGGGTAGGTAGGTCGTCTAGGGTTTTACTTATATTCGATACCTGTATTTTCATATAATATCTTTCTTTCAGGGCAGGTAATCATTGGTAAATGCCCGGGCTGGATCCATCGGATGCTGCAACAATCCATAATCACTCATAAATTCGGTATAATTTTTCCACCTTTCTAAGGACATTTCTCCCCAACGGGGTGCATCGGCCCGATATTGTGTTGCCAGATAGTTCTGGCTGGCCAATAATAGATCCGGGTTTAGTTCCGGAAACAAGTTATGCATGATAGTTGCAGTTTCAACAGGCTTTTCTATGGCATATTCATACCCCTGGGCAGTAGCTTTAAGGAATTTTTTTACAGTGGCCTCGTTTTGGGCTAAAAAGCTTTCGCTGGTGATAATTACCGGGGTATAAAAGTTTAACGCTTCGTTTTCATCTTTAATGGGAATAAAGTTTAGATCAATTCCCCGGAGCTCAGCTTCTATTCCGGTCCATCCGTAATAGATCCAGGCAAAATCAATGTCCCGCTCCATACTGGTAAAAAAGTCAGCAGTGCCGATATTAATCATATTGAGTTCTTCGAAATCTGCATCGTATTTTTCCATTAAAGCTTTAAGGATAGCTGTCTCCGAGGGGGAACCCCATCCACCATAGTTTTTAAAAGCAAAATCCTGGGGGCTAAGAATGTTTTTTTCTTTTTTCGAAGCGAAACCGGAGGTGTTATTCTGAATGATGGTGGCGATGGCGATAACAGGGATGTTCAATGACCTGGCAATGGTAACTTCTTCCTGGTAGCTGATACCGAAATCCGCGTTACCCGTGGCTACCAACTGAACTACTCCGGTTTCACCGGCTTGGATAATGTCTACTTCTAAATCCTGATCATGATAAAAACCCTGTTCCCGGGCTGCATACAAGCCGCTGTGATTGGTATTGGGGAACCAATCCAGCAATATCTGTATTTCTTCTTTATCTGCCTGCGGTTGCTGGGCGCAGGCGGCAGCAAAGACAGCCAAACTTAGGATGATTAAATAAATAATAATGTTTCTTATAGTGGTTAAGTTCATGCAGAATCCTCCCATCTTAGGCATTAAAGCCATTCACATAAATAGTTACTGCGTATCGTGATATAAAAATACATGCCCGGTCATTTTTTCACCAGCTTGAGGAGGGAGTAGGCCCCTCTTTTTTTGGTTTTACCAGACATTTTTTTACAGCGGGTCTTTGCAGATTTATATATCACCTCCCCGGTTCCAGGGGATTAAGAGCCTTTCTGCCCAGTCCAATAATTTCACCAGGGCTAAGCTTAATAGAGAAATTAAAACAATAGCAGCAAAAACCTGACCGGTTAAAAAGGATTTTTGGGAGAGGATCATAAAATAACCCAGGCCGGATTTAGCTCCCAACCACTCGCCGATAACAGCGGCCATAATGCTGTATGAAGCGGATATTCTTAACCCGGCAAATAATGAAGGCAGGGCGGTAGGAAACTTAACCATTTTGAATATTAATAGTTTACCCGCACCCATTGATCTAAAAAGGTTAACCTGATCCGGATCTACTGATGTTAATCCCCGTAAGAGATTGATGGTTATAGGGAAAAAACATACCAGAATTACCACTAAAATTTTGGGCATCAAACCATAACCAAACCAGATAATAAGCAAAGGAGCTATGACAATAATAGGAATGGTCTGACTAATGATCAGCAGAGGAGATACAGCTTTATTCATGACAGGAATGTTATCCAGCATGGCTGAGACAGAAAATGCAAGGAGGATGGCCAATAAGAATCCCAGCAAAGCCTCTCCCATCGTGGTCAGGCTGTGTTTAAACAAGAGGGCTTTAATATCTACCATGACTAAGACTACGGTGCTGGGTGCAGGCAAGAGCCACTCGGGAATCTGGCGGAACCAGACTGCCAATTCCCAGAGCAGAAGCAACAACAGGAACAGCAGCAGGGAACCGATCTTATTTAAGATACTTATGGATTTTTTCATCAATGGTTACTCCAGAAGGTTTATAGTCAATTTTAATATGAGAAATGATCCTGGAGGCTCCGGCTCCATAGGTGGATCGAAGCAATTTTTGCACCAGTTCCAGCATGGATGTTAAATCACCTTCAATGGTGGTTTCTGAAGGTCCGATCCAGTAAGTGAATCCGGAAGCTGAAATCATGGCAATGGCTTGATCTACCAGGGGATAAATCTGTTCTTCGGGAACTACCGGAATGATTTGGATACTTAAGGTTGCTTCGGCCATTTTTTTCCTCCTTCTATTATTAAACCATATACAATAAAAAATACTACTTCCCCAAAATGGTGCAAGCAGCATAATTCCTTCTTTCATGATGGTCCCTACGCTGGCATTATCCAGATCAGGTATAAGGGTCAGGGTTTCAATTAACCCACTCTCAGCCGAAAAACATTCAGCTCCCCGTATAAAAGTTCTCTGTTATTTTAATTTTAGTATTAAGTTGCTCTGGGGTCAATGAATAATTTAAGCGCTTCTTTAGTGTCAATTAATCCTGCTGCTTTGCTGGCATCAGGCCGGGTAGGCATTATCAGCCTGAAAACCCCTTTAACAAAATAATATATATCTCATTTATGGGCCAAAGTCCGATTAATCCCTTGTGTAGAGGGTTTAACTGTGTTAAAATTACTGTATTTCAAAAATATAATGCTGAGAGGAGCGTATTTGAGATGAGTAGAGAAGAGTTCGTCAAGATTGAGCTGCCGGAAAAAAGGATTCCCCGATACTGGTATAATGTACAGGCAGACATGCCTACCCCTTTGGATCCACCTCTTCATCCCGCAACCAAAAAAATCATAACTCCCGCTGATCTGGAACCCATTTTTGCCAAAGAGCTGATTATGCAGGAAGTCTCTGCGGAAAGGTATATTGAAATTCCCGAGGAGGTGCGTGATTTCTATAAGAAATACAGACCTTCGCCTTTATTTCGGGCCAGGGGTCTGGAAAAAGCCCTGAATGTTTCCAGTCGAATCTATTATAAATACGAAGGGATAAGCCCGGTAGGGAGCCATAAATTGAATTCTGCCCTGCCCCAGGCATATTATAATAAAAAGCAGGGGATAAAAAGGATTGCCACTGAAACCGGTGCCGGACAATGGGGCACGGCCCTGGCCCTGGCCTGTAAATTCTTTGATTTAGAAGCCATGATCTATATGGTCCGGGTAAGTTATGAGCAAAAGCCTTACCGCCGCTCAGTCATGGAGCTTTATGGTGGCAAATGTGTCCCCAGCCCCAGTACCCTGACCCAGAGTGGAAGAGATGCCCTGGCTCAAAACCCTGATACCCCTGGAACCTTAGGCATTGCCATCAGTGAAGCGGTCGAAGATGCCATGAGCCGCGAGGATACAAATTATTCTTTGGGCAGTGTTTTGAACCATGTTTGCCTGCATCAATCCATTATTGGCCTTGAAACCCGGGAGCAACTGGAAATGGTAGATGAATATCCCGACGTGATCATCGGTTGTTGTGGTGGTGGAAGCAACTTTGCCGGGATTGCATTCCCCTTCATACCGGATAAGATAGCGGGGAAAAATATCCGCCTGGTGGCTGTTGAACCGGCAGCCTGTCCTACCTTAACCAAAGGTGTTTTTGCTTATGACTATGGTGATGTGGCAGGTTTGGCTCCGATTGTAAAAATGTACACTTTAGGTCATGATTTTACCCCTTCCGGCATTCATGCCGGAGGACTCAGATATCATGGCGAATCTCCGCTTGTGAGCCGCTTATACCATGATGGTTTAATTGAAGCCACATCCGTTTTACAGAACCCTGTATTTGAAGCGGCGATGACCTTTGCCCAGACGGAGGGACTGGTCCCGGCTCCGGAATCTGCCCATGCTATCCGTACCGCTGTTGATGAAGCCCTAAAAGCGGAATCCGAAGGGGTCGCTAAATGTATCGTGTTTAATTTAAGCGGTCACGGGTTACTGGATTTGGCTGCATATGATCAATATTTATCCGGTGCGACCCAGGACATCGTATTTTCAGAAGAAGCTTTACAAGAAAGCTTAAAGACGCTTCCCCAGATTTAAAAAAAAGCTAGCAGCCTGGATTAATATAATCCAGGCTTTTTTAAACTTGTTTTGGCACTGGGTAAGCAAAGGTAAAGGGTGTTAGACATGAAGGGGTTATCTGAGCGCTTATTGGCGGTTGCCGGGGAAATAATTAACCAGGAAGCCGTTGCTGATATCGGAGCAGATCATGGCCAGCTGTCTCAATATTTAATAAAAAAACAGCTGGTGCCCAAGGTCATTATGGTGGAGTTAAATCCCGGACCCTATGAAAAATCTGTTCTGGCCCTTCAGGCTATGACACCTAAAGAACGTAGCCAGATTGAAGTTCGCCTGGGGGATGGTCTCCGAGTGATCCAACGGAATGAAGTATCTACGGTAATTGCAGCAGGTCTGGGTGGGGAAACCATCGTGGAGATCCTGTCCTTTGACTGGAAAAAAGCTTCGTCATACCAACGATTTGTTTTTCAACCCATGAGTCGGTGGGAGGTTTTAAGAAGGGAGGTGGCCGCTCAGGGATGGAAAATTGTTAAAGAACAGGTAATAAGGGACAAGAAACAGTTTTATGTTATTATAACAGCAGAACCCGGAGGATCTCCGTATATTTTGGAGGACTTGGCCCTGGAAATAGGTCCCCTGGTTTTAGGGCCAACCGAAAAAAACAGGGATTATTTGCAATACAGGCGACAGCAGTACCGTCAAATATATGACCGGCTGCGGCGATCAGAAAACATGGAAACAAGTAAGCTTTTACAGGTCTATAAGGATAGGATCACAGAGTTGGAGGCAATTATTTATGGGGGTAAGAATACACAAGATCATTGATTTTTTAGAGTCTCATTTTCCGTTACACATCGCGGCAAAATGGGATAACAGTGGACTCCTCATCGGTTCGGCCTACCAAGAAGCAAACAAGGTTGTGGTGGCCTTGGATCTGGATGGACAGATCTTACGGGAAGCGGTAAAGGATGGTGCGGATTTAATTATTACCCACCATCCTTTTTTGTTTCAGCCGGTAAAAAAAATCATTTTTGATGAACCACAGGGGTTTATTCTGCAACAAATGATTCTTCATGGTATTGCATTATACTCGGCCCATACCAACTTAGATGCTGCAGACATGGGTACTAGCCAACAATTGGCGGAAAAAATCGGTTTAGAAGAAATTGCGCTTCTTAGTCCGGATATCAAAAAAACATTCTATAAGCTGGTAGTATTTGTTCCCCCGGAAGCCCTGGAAAGGGTGCGAGAGGCGATAAGCCTTGCTGGGGCAGGCCATGTAGGAAATTATGCGGATACATTTTTTCAAAGCCCAGGAGTAGGAACCTTTACCCCGGCTCCGGGAACCCGGCCTTATATCGGAAAGCCCCTGGTTTTGCAAAAGGCGGATGAATACCGCCTGGAGACCATTGTTCCCCAGTTCTTACTGTCCCGGGTATTAGAGGTTATGTTGTCGGCCCATCCTTATGAGGAAGCAGCTTATGATATTTATAAACTGGAGAATAATCTGGGAGCTTATAGCTGGGGTAGAAAAGGCATAGTCAATCCTCCCGTGATTTTGCAGGACTTGGCGGAGAAAATAAAGCAAGATTTTCACCTTGAAGGAATTAAGGTAGTGGGAGATTTAAACCGGAGGGTACAGAAAGTCGCTGTGATTCCGGGATCGGGTGCTTCTTTTATTCAGCAGGTTAAATCCCTGGGCATGGACCTTCTTATTACCGGAGATATTAAGTATCACGAAGCGAAAGAAGCCCAGGCTTTGGGCTTGGCCCTTATAGACCCGGGGCACCAGTCCAGTGAAGAAATGGTTTTGGATCATCTTAAAAATTTATTGACAGAATGGAGCCAGGAGTTTTGTTACCCCCTTGAAGTCAAAACTGTTTATGCCGAACCCTGCATAAAAATTATTTGACGCCTTAACCGGGAAGGAAGAACAGATATCGGAATCAGGATGTGAGAGGATTTTATGTCCCTAAAAAAGGTTCCTGTGCAAAAGCAAACCATAAAGGATAAAAAACCAAAAAAAATCGCAGAATATTTCAAAAAAAAAAAGAAAATAGCAGGAATTGGCATTTTTTTGAGGAATCTAAAAATATGTTTATTATATTAAAGGGAGGAAAAGGTTGTGAATAAGACCGAACTCATTAAGTCACTCGCCGAAAAAGCAGAAATAACCCAAAAGGATGCAGCAAAAGCTTTAGATGCGGTAGTAGGTAGTATTCAGGATGCTTTGGCCAAGGGAGATAAAGTGCAGATTATCGGATTTGGCAGTTTTGAAGTTAGAGACCGTAAAGAGAGAAAAGTTATCAGCCCTGCCACAGGAAAAGAAATTATGGTACCAGCTACCAAGGTGCCAGCCTTTAAACCGGGTAAATCCTTAAAAGAGGCGGTGGCTATTGAAAAGAAAGCTGCCGGGAAAGGTGCTGCCAAGAGAAAACCGAAAAAGAAATAGTATTAATAACCCATGCTATTAGAGCAGAAAGAGGTCATGCTCTGACCTTTTTCTGCTCTTTTTGTGTGCTTCACTTACCTTGAAAAACGTATACAAATAGAAAAACTTATGTTAAAATTTTTTAACTGAAGCTTTGATATTATATATTAACGGTTCTATGACAAAAAACATACTTCTAACCATCCTTTCTATATTTTATTCATATTTTCCAAGTTCATTTTTTAAAAATCCGACTGATCGCCTTATACAAGGTATATTTTTAGTATGAAAATATCTTTCCCCATATCAGGCGATAGGATAATTTCGGCAATATTGCTATCCAGAAAAACTATTTTCCCATATTTCCGGATTACAACCTAGCCTTATTCGACGTATCAGCGATAAGCTTTTATATGTTGTTAAAAATTACAGCAAAGGAGGTGAAATATTAACATGAAACTGGTCGATATTATTATGCAATATAAAGATCAACCCGGTGGTTTGATAGAAGCACTGCACGCTATTCAGAAAGAATACAGTTATTTACCCGAAGATGCCATTTTAGAAACAGCCAGGGTTTTTAACAAGCCGGCATCCGAAGTTTATGGTGTAGCCCGCTTCTACTCAATGTTCTCCACTACCCCGAGGGGGAAAAATGTCATCCGTATATGTGAAAGTGCTCCCTGTCACATTGCAGGGGCGGTAGAAGTCATTGCCGCACTAGAAAGGGAACTGGGTATAAAAATCGGCGAGAGCACCCAAGATGGAGTGTTTGCGCTGGAATTTACCGAGTGCGTGGGACAATGTCAGGCTACTCCTGTGATCACAGTGAATGGAAAACCCTATTTTGATGTCAATCCGACTACAATAACGGACATCTTAGCAGAGTATAAATAACTTTTGCTATAGGGGATATGATCAGGGATTTTTCACATTTTAACGGAAGGAGGACATATAATGGCAGACGAAATGCGCATTTTACTGCGCAACTATGGGAAGATTGACCCCCTGAAGATTGATGATTATCTAGCCCAGGGTGGATATAAGGCCCTGGAGAAGGCTAAAGCCATGTCCCCGGCAGACCTGATTGAGGAAGTTAAAAAAGCGAACCTCAGAGGACGGGGAGGAGCCGGTTTTAATTGTGGGTTAAAATGGTCTTTTGCCTATCAGGCCCAGGCAGACCAGAAGTATGTAGTATGCAATGCCGATGAAGGAGAACCGGGTACCTATAAGGACCGGCTGATCATGGAAAATGACCCTCAAGCAGTGTTGGAAGGGATGGCGATCTGTGGTTATGCCATAGGAGCCTCCAAAGGATATATCTATTGCCGTGGGGAATACCCCCAAGTGGTGGAAATACTGAATGAAGCGATAGAGCAGGCTAACGCTAAAGGCATTTTGCCCGGTTTTGATGTTGAAGTCAGAATGGGAGCAGGAGCCTATGTATGCGGTGAAGAAACCGCCCTAATCGAATCACTCGAAGGTAACAGAGGAGAACCCCGATTTAAACCTCCTTATCCTCCCAATGAAGGACTATGGGGAAAGCCTACCATAGTGAACAATGTTGAAACCTTTGCCAATATCCCTGTCATTGTTGAACGGGGAGCAGACTGGTTTGCCTCAGTTGGGGCTGCTGCTTATCCCGGAACCAAAATAGTAACTTTGACCGGGGATGTTAATAATACCACATTTTTTGAGGTTCCCACTGATACTACTTTAAGGGAAGTCATTTATCATTTCGGCGGTGGCATACCGGCCGGCAAGAAGTTTAAAGCGGTTCAGGTAGGTGGCACTTCGGGTGCCTTTATCCCGGAAGCAAATTTAGATACTCCCATTGCCTTTGATTCCATGTCTCAAATCGGAGCGGTTTTAGGCTCCGGAGCTGTTTTTGTTCTTGATGAAAGCAGGGATCTGGTAGATGTAGCCACTCAAATTTCCAAATTCTTCGAGCATGAATCCTGTGGCAAATGTGCCCCTTGCCGTGAGGGCACCATGCGTCTCAAAGACATGATGACAAAAATCAATCAGGGTCAGGGAACTGCTAAAGATACCGCGCTTATAGAAAAACTGGGGCGGGTAATGTCTTATTCATCCTTATGCGGTTTAGGACAGGCAGCACCAAGTCCTATTTTAAGTACCTTAAAGCATTTTTCCGCCGACTATGATGCCAAAATGATGTAGGAAGAGCAAAAGGAGTGAAATGAATGATAAATGTAACCATAGACGGAATAAAGACGTCTGTTCCTCAAGGCTCCACCATCCTGCAGGCAGCTAAAGAAGTCGGTGTATGGGTTCCGACCTTATGTTATCATCCCGACCAAGCTGTTAAAGCCAATTGCAGGATATGTGTGTGTGAAGTTGAAGGGAACAACCTGCTGCAGGCAGCCTGTTCCCAACAAGTATATGAGGGCATGGTGATTAAAACCAACAGTATGAAAGTTCTGGAAGCCCGGAAAACAATACTGGAATTGATCCTGGCCCATCACCCCCAGGATTGTCTGAACTGTATCCGCAGTGGGGTTTGTGAACTACAGGATTTAGCCGAGGATATGGCAATCAGGGACAATCCCTTTGAGTTAAAAGTCAAAGGGATGGCTAAAGACTATTCTACGCCCGCCCTGTTCCGGGATCCGGATAAATGCGTGGTTTGTCGTCGCTGCATTGATGCCTGTAGTGTGACCCAGACGGTTTATGCACTGGGTATGGAAAACAGGGGCCATGAAGCCATCGTGGTACCCAGTATGGGCAAAGACCTGATTGACAGCCCCTGTATCATGTGTGGACAATGCATCCACGCCTGCCCGGTTGGAGCTATAGGAGAAGTAGAGCATATCAATGAATTTTTAGCCGCAGTGGCAGACCCCGATAAAGTAGTTGTGACCCAGATTGCCCCGGCGATCAGAGTGGCCATTGCCGAGGAAATCGGAATGGAAACCGGGGTTATGCCTATGGATATGTTTGTAGCCGGTCTCAGGCAACTGGGATTTGACCATGTCATGCATACCAATTTTACGGCCGACCTGACCATTATTGAGGAAGGTCATGAATTGCTGCACCGGGTAAAAACCGGGGGAACCCTGCCCATGGTTACTTCCTGCAGCCCGGGTTGGATTAATTTTTGTGAAACCTTCTATCCCGACCTGTTAGATAACCTGTCAACTTGTAAGTCCCCCCAGCAGATGTTCGGTACTTTGGCCAAGACCTACTGGGCTGAAAAAATGAACATTCCCCCGGAAAAAATTTATTCGGTTTCTATTATGCCTTGTGTGGCCAAGAAGTATGAAGCTACCAGGCCAGAGATGCAGGACAGTGGTTTCCGGGATGTAGACATCGTGCTTACTACCCGGGAGATCGGCCGCCTGTTTCGGATGCAACGCATGGACTTTGATAAACTCCAGCCTTCTGCTTTTGATTCCTGGATGGGAGCCTATACCGGGGCTGCGGTTATCTTCGGAGCTAGCGGAGGAGTTATGGAAGCTGCCCTCCGTACCGTGTATGAAGTGGTCATGGAAGAAGAGCTGAAAGACTTAGATTTTAAAGTTGTCCGCGGTATGGAAGGCATCAAGGAAGCGGAGGTAG
>PWPP01000106.1 GCA_003558625.1 Syntrophomonas sp. | reverse complement strand
GGATCCTCACCAGCCCCCGGGGATGGACCGCGCTGCTCCCGCCGTTAAAAATCCCGATACCGGCGTTTTCGATGCTTCTCTTCACCGTGGCGATATCGCACTCCACATCGATGCCTAATTCTTCTAAAATATCTACTGTCCCGCAATTTGATGTGATCGACCTGGAACCGTGGCGCGCCATCTTCACACCGCCGGCCGCAGCCACGATTGCCGCTGCTGTGCTGATGTTAAACGTTTTGAACGAATCCATCCCGGTACCACAATTATCAGCCCAGGGCCCATCGATATCCGGCCGCACCTTGACCGTGTCCAGTTCATAGATCGCCTCCCAGATCCCGGCGATCTCTTCCGCCGTCTCACCCTTGGCCGCCAGCGCCGCCAGAAAAGCCCCCTGCTGCATTTCTGTCGCTCCATCATCGAGTACTTGCAAAAACATCTTTTTTGCTCTTTCCCGGCTGAGGTTCTCCCTGTGGATCAACCGGGTTATAACCCGGCCAAACTCACGACTGCTTATCTCTGTCACCGGCAACCCCTCCTCCCTTATTCTGCGCGGGAATGAACCTGCTTGAAAGACCCATACCTAATTCCTGATCACGACAGATAACTCCCCCAGACGATTGACCATATCCAGGCCGGCGGGTATTTCCTCCAGGGGGATGATCTTCGTGATAAGGTCCCGCACCTCTATGCGACCCGAACTCATATAGTGCAGGGCTTTCCGGTTCTGCGCGATTCTGCAGCCGTAAGCTCCATAGACCCGCAGCTCTTTATAATGGATCTGGTTGAAATCGACAGCCCGGCTCACTTCCCGGGAGATGCCGCTGAAAAAACCGATGGCCCCCTGTTTTCCCGTCGCCTCCAGGGCTTCTGCCATCGCTTCGGGCGCAGAACAGCAGGGGATCGCCGCTTCCACCCCCCGGCCCCGGGTTATAGCTCTGACTTCATCTATGACCCTGGCTTTACTGGCATCGATCAGATGATCGAACCCGAAAGCTTCCGCCGCTCTCAGTCTCCCTTCATGGCCCTCTACCCCGATGACGGTTTTCACCCCCTTATAGCGGGCCAGCTTCAGATTCAGCAACCCCAACCTGCCGGTCCCATGTATGAGCAGGCTGTCAATTTTACCCAGCTGCATGGAATCCTGCATATTGATGGTGCAGGCCAGCGGTTCGGCCATGCAGGCTTCTTCCCAGGACAGGTTTTCCGGAATCAGGTTCAATACCTGGTTCCGAACTGCTTGTGCACCAAGCAGCAAATATTCCTGGAATCCGCCATCATAATGAAAGCCCATGATCTTCATGCCGCCGCATAAATGATCCCGTCCAGCCTGGCAAAAATGGCAGGAACCGCATGCCAGGCCGGGAGATACCTGCACCCGGTCACCAGCCCTGAAGTCCGTTACCCGCTCTCCCGTTTCCACGATGATCCCGGCGACTTCATGTCCCAAAACCCTTGGCAGGATCAAGTCGCGGTGGCCCAGGGTGCTGCATTTCCAGTCGGTCCTGCAGATACCGCAGCTTTTGACGCGGACCAGGACTTCTTCAGGACCACACGTGGGTATATCCCTCTCTTCACATCTGACATGGCCTACAGATACTAAGACCAACGCTTTCACAACCATCACCCCCTGCGAAAAATAAAAAAAGCCCACACCATATGCGGCGTGGACTTTCCATCATCCCTCACCCGAACCCTATCCTTGAATAAGGGCCAGTCGGTTTCCAGGCAGGTCTCCTGACTCAGGATCATCACGGGAACACCGCCTTCCCTCATAATGATGTGACATTATGAAGTGGCATTTGGTGTCCGCTAACCTTCACAGTGGCGGGCCCGTCCGGGGTTTTCACCCGGTTCCCTATTCTCCCATATCTGGGCACCTGGAACCTGAATATTCTATTCATGTAAATTTTAGTTTTTCATAGCATTTATGTCAATACAGTTTACAGCCTGTCTATTAACTTCTTAACTTATTGTTGTTGAGATAAGCCTCTTGCGATGCGAAAACGGTGTGGCCTGAAGCTTTTTCACAAAAAGCAGGGTAGGTTAATGTAAGTCGGGCTAATCAGCTCAGGCTAAAATGCCGTTCTGGATTAAATGGATAAGATAGGCCTTTGCCGGTATACACCCTGACCCTTAGAGTCAGAATTTTATGCTTTTTGAGGCAAAGTGGGATCACGGTAAAGGATTTTCCGTTTTTATGTGTAATTTACATTTATGTTAACAGCGATCCTATGGGGCCGAGAGTAGCGATGTTTTAAGCGGGGAGGTGCCGGCACAAAAAATACTGGGAAGAAGGCGGCAGATGTCATTTAAGGATTTACTGAAGGAAGTGATCGCCAATAAACCACTCAACCTGAAAAGCCCCTATTTCTATAAAGCGGACAGTGATGCGGAAAAACAGTTGACAGAGCTCAAGCAGTTTTACGATGTTAACGGACAGTCTGACAAATTGAGTTCATTAACCTTCATGCAAAATATTTAGTAATAAAAAGAGGAGGGGTCAAGGGCAAGATGGTGTGTAAATTTCCTCAGCCAGAATACATGCTTCAACGAATCAGGGTGACCTTTTGTGTCTGTTTGATGCTATTGGACCGGCACCAATCGAAGTAGTCGGCCATATCCAGGTACCGTCGT
>PWPP01000094.1 GCA_003558625.1 Syntrophomonas sp. | reverse complement strand
TCAAATTCAGCGACATTCTCCCGGGTCACTGCTGCCAGAGGTGAATAGACCGCTTCCGGAAGCTCGTGCCCCTGGATGGTTTTCAGGGCCAGAACGATGGCAGCCTTGCTGTAAACTTCTATCGAATAGGCGATGCTCCCGTCCAGCTTCCCATTTTCGATCGCTTCCTGGGCTTCCGGGATGAAGTCGACCCCGAAAACAATCACTCCGTCACGTTTCCCGGCGGCTTCCAGGGCATCGGCCGCGGCAATGGCCATGACGTCATTGCAGGCAAAAATGGCCTTGAGATCCGGGTGAGCCTGCATAATGTTGGAGGCGACATTATAGGCGGTATTACGGTCCCAGTTGGCCGGCTGGATGCTGGCGATCTCTACCCCATCTGTCTGTTCAAAAATATCCCGCGCTCCGGCGGTGCGGCCTTCGCTCTGCCCCGCTCCCGGGATTCCCTGGATAATAGCAACTTTGCCGCCTTCCTCTTCCAGCTGGTTGACGATATACTCGGCCGCCATCCTGCCCTGATCCTCAAAATTTACCGTAATCCGGGCATCCAATTGTCCCACGGCTTCATCAACCGCTTCCACGCTCACCGGCGGGCCCAGGTTGATCACTTTGATGCCTTTATTATTGGCCCTTACGATACCGGGTACCAGGTTATAGGGCTCGATCGGTGACACCACCAGGGCCGCAAAATCTTTGGCCACCATGGCGTCCAGGGTTTCCAGCTGTGATCTGGTATCCCCCTCGGTCGGTGCCGCCATCACTTCAACTTCTACTCCCAGCTCCCGCCCAGCTTTTTCATAGCCTTCTTTCATAGAAGCCCAGAAGGGGTTGGCCAGGGTAATGATCAGAACCCCGATTTTTTCATTCTGGTTGTATTCCGGTTCCGGCTGCAGCTGCTCCATCAGAGCCGCTTCCATTTCCCGGGCCTTCGCATTCATGGGCAGTTCCGCGTCTCCCCCGTCATTGTTATTGACGGCACAGCCGCCGGCCAGCAGCAGCAGAGGCAGGACCAGTAATAAAAATATAAATTTTTTCATCTTCATTCCTCCCTTAAAATCATGCATTCAACGAGTCACTTTTTCTGGCCCTGAGCTCGGCCAGAATCACCGAAGACAGGATAATCAATCCTACCAGCAGCTGCTGGTAATAGGACGGTATGCTCAGAATGGTCAGCCCGTTTCGCAAAACGCCTAAAATGAAACAGGCTATAAGTGTACCGGATATACTTGCCACTCCCCCTTTCATCCGGGTTCCTCCCAGAACCACCGCTGCGATGGCATCCAGTTCAAACATCCACCCGGCCAGGGGCTCGGCGGTATTTAACCGCGCCGTCACGATCAGTCCGGCCAGGGAGGCGATGAAGGCACATATCGCATAGACCCCGGTTTTGTAGCCAAGTACGGCTACCCCGCTACGGCGCAGGGCTTCCTCGTTGCCGCCGATGGCCAGGGTGTAATACCCGAAGCGGGTGTAATGGAACAGAATCAGGCCAACCATGACCAACACAAATGAAATGATAATGGGCGGGTTGACCGGTCCGATATGCCCGCTGCCCCACCAGGTGAAGTCCCTGGCAAAACCGTATATGGGGATCCCCCCGGTGATAATCAACGCGATCCCGCGGGCTACCGACATGGAGCCCAGGGTAACAATGAAGGGATTGATTTTTAAGGCAGAAATAATGAGCCCGTTGAATATCCCTGCCAGCACCCCGCAGCTTAAGCCGAAGATGATGGCCAGAGGCACCGGTACACCCGCCTTCAAAGCGACTGCCATGCAGACGCCGCTTAAGGCCGCTACCGAGCCTACGGAGAGATCGATACCCCCGGAGGCGATGACGAAGGTCATGCCGATGGCCAGGACAACATACAAAGCGGTATGGTCCAGGATATTGCGGAAATTATCCCAGGTTAAAAAAAAGGGGGAAGCCAGGCTGAGTCCGGTCATCATCAGCAGCAACAGGAGTAACAGCAGCAGCTGGTGGATATTGTCTTTTATTACATAGATAAACCCGGCTGCGGCTTGTTCAGGAACGGGCCTGGTATTGCGTTTCTTCATCTTCTACTCCGGTAATGATTTTAATAATTTCTTCCGGGCTGGTAGAGCAGGTGGCAAAGTCTCCCTTCAGTTCCCCCCGGCTCAACACACAGATGCGCTCGGATAAGGCAAACACATGGTGCAGGTTATGGCTGATCACCATCACCGCATAGCCGGCCCGGCCCAGTCGTTTGATCAGTTTCAGGGTTTTTTCCGATTCCCTGACGCCCATGGCGGCAGTCGGTTCATCGAACAGGATCAGCCGGCCTCCCTGGTGGACCGCCCGGGCTACCGCCACTCCCTGCCTTTGCCCGCCGGAAAGTACCCCCACCGGGTTGCGCATTTCGGGTATATCGATCTTCAGATCTGCCAGCAGGCGCCCCGATTCGTCGGTCATCCTTCTTTTATCGATAAAAAAGCGGTGGGACATGATTTCCTGTCCCAGGAAAATGTTGGTGGGCACGTCCCGGCAATCGACCAGGGCCAGGTCCTGGTAAACCGATGCGATCCCGTATTTAATGGCCTGGGCCGGATTAAGGCGGAAGTGGCTATGGCCGTCGATGATGATATGGCCCCGGTCCGGACTTATCACCCCGGCGATGATCT
>PWPP01000098.1 GCA_003558625.1 Syntrophomonas sp. | reverse complement strand
GGCTGACAAATACCAGCATGAAGGGGACTATGAGCGGGCTTTGAGTTATTATAATGAAGCCCTGGAAATGGATCCTGATGATTGGTCTAATTATAATGACCGCGGGGCCACCCTGAGTTTAATGGAGCGCTATGATGAAGCTATCCTGGACTTTACCAGGAGCCTGCAGCTGGATGCCCAGCAGGAGACCGTCTATTATAATCTGGGCATCGTGTACCAGAAGAAAAAGGACTATGAGCGGGCTCTAACCTATTACAACCGAGCCCTGGATATGAAGCCGGACTATGTAGCGGCTTATATTAACCGGGGCAATACTTTCACAGAGATGGGGCGCTATGAAGAGGCTCTGCAGGATAACAGCAAGGCCATTGAACTGGACCCGGACAACGCCCGGGCCTATTATAACCGGGGCATTGTCTTTCATGCTTTGAAGGACTATGCCAGGGCCCTGGAATATTTTAACCAGGCCCTGTTTTTGGATCCCGAGTATTCCGATGCCTATACCAACCGGGGGATCACCCACGCGGCCACCGGGAATCTGGAGCTGGCCCTGGAGGACTATGACCGGGCCATCGAGCTGGATCCGGATAATGCCAAGGCTTTCTATAACCGCTCGATCTTAAAGGGTGAAATTGATCTCAGACAATAAATCGTTGCCGGCCACATGTTTTCATCCTCCGGTGATATATGCCGGGGGATTTATGCCGGGTCTTAGTGAAGGAGGGCAAGGGATGCAAGTGCTTATCGGGCAGCTGAACCCGGTGGTAGGAGATATCAGGGGCAATAAGGAACGGCTTATGACCCTGTGGCAGCAGTGCGAAGAACAGGGGGCAGACCTTTTGGTGCTGCCGGAACTGTATCTGACCGGATATCCGCCCCGGGATTTGCTGTCACGGGAATGGTTTATTACCGTAGTGGAAGAGGCCATCGATGATTTGTTAGCCGCCTCCCGCAGCTATGAAACAGCCGTTTTGCTGGGAGCGCCACAATCCTATAACCATGAGAAGGGCCGGGGTCTTTATAACTCGGCTCTTTTGATTTACCGGGGGCAGATCCTTTTCACCCAGCATAAGTCTCTGTTGCCCATTTATGATGTTTTTGATGAGGCCCGTTATTTCGCCCCCGCCACTGAGGTGAAAACGGTGGAGTTTAAGGGCCAGGTCCTGGGGATCTCGATCTGTGAGGACGCCTGGAACAGCAGGGAACTATGGCCCCGGGGACTGTGTTATGACTTTGATCCCATAGGGGCTCTGGCGCGCCAGGGGGCTACGGTGATTATCAATATCTCTGCTTCCCCTTACCACCTGGAAAAGGAAAAAATCCGCTATGAGATTATCCGGGGTCATGCCCGGAAACACGGGATTCCCTTCCTGTATGTCAACCAGGTGGGAGCCAATGATGAACTGGTGTTTGACGGGCGCAGTATGTTGTTTGACGGACAGGGACAGCTGGTCACAATGCTGCCCGGTTTCCGGGAGCAGGTGCAAAAGGTCAGCCTTATGACCCCGGGGAGTCCGGACTTGGTCTTGCCCGACCGGTTGGAATCGGTATATGAGGCACTGTGCCTGGGCATCAGGGATTATGTTAGCAAGTGCGGATTTAGCAGTGTGATTTTGGGGTTATCCGGGGGCATTGATTCGGCCCTGGTATCCGCTTTGGCCGCGGCTGCCCTGGGAGCCGACAAGGTCTACGGTATTACCATGCCTTCGCCTTACTCTTCCCGGGGCAGTGTGGAGGATTCCCGGAATCTGGCCCGAAACCTGGGCCTGCATTTCATGGTTCATTCTATCGAGGATATTTATTATTCCTATCTGAACAGCCTGAAGGGAGATTTCCGGGAAGAAGAGCTGGATATCAGCCTGGAGAATATCCAGGCCCGCATCCGGGGCAATATCCTTATGGCGTATTCCAACAAGTACGGTCACCTGGTCCTCACCACCGGCAACAAGAGTGAGATGGCAGTGGGCTATAGTACCCTTTATGGGGACATGAGCGGGGGACTCAGTGTCTTGTCTGATGTGCCCAAAACCATGGTGTACCAGTTGGCAGAGTTTATCAACCGGCAGGAGGAGATCATTCCCCGGGCCATTTTGCAAAAGCCGCCTTCGGCCGAGCTAAAACCGGATCAGAAAGACCAGGATACTCTGCCTCCCTACCCGGTCTTAGACCAAATCCTCTATTATTATGTTGAGCTGGATATGGCTCCCGAAGATATCATTCACCGGGGTTTTGATCCTGATATGGTGTGGTGGATCATCCGGGCGGTGGATCGCAGCGAGTACAAGCGCCGGCAAGCCCCCCCGGGGCTTAAAATCACCGGCAAAGCTTTTGGCATGGGACGCAGGATGCCCATTGCCGCACGGTATAATTACTAAGAACCCTAGCTGCAGCAGAAAAGGGGTCACATCATTTCTCTTTTTGTGACCTGAAAGGATCAGACCCCGGCCGGGCAGGCCGGGGTTTTTTTAATGCAATCCTTTTTTTGTCTTGATGATAGGGGACCGGTTTTTCTTGGATCTGGTTTATCCCGACCCATCCCAGGCAGCCATACCCCATTCCGGGATTTTTTTGCTCATCTTCCTGCCCGGTCGGCTCTGCTTAATGTCCCTTTCTGCATTTCTGCCTGGATTTTTTATAGCGCTC
>PWPP01000133.1 GCA_003558625.1 Syntrophomonas sp. | reverse complement strand
GGCAGTTTCAGCTTGAGGCGGTCCAGGAACAAACTGCCGCCTTTTTGCTGCAGCCGGCGGTGGAGCAAAACCCATATCCCCAGCAATAATACCCCCAACAACAGCCCCCGGCTTTTTACGAAATCTCCTGCCCCAAGGAGCAGCCGGGTTATTCCGGGCAGACTCACCCCGGCGGCGTCATACTGGTTAATAAAAACCGGCAGGACATAAGAAATCATAAAAACAACCACCACCAGGGCGATACCCACTAGAATCAGGGGATACGTGCAAGCGCTTTTAATCTTGCTGTGGATTTCATGTTCCTTTTCCAGGTTCAGGGCCAGTTTAAAAAGGATTTCATCCACTTTCCCCCCTAATTCTCCCACCCGAACCAGGCTGGTATACATAGGAGAAAACTCCGGGTGCCGGCCCATAGATTCCCCCAGGGAAACGCCCCGCTGCAGATCTTCATAGATCCGGGTCACCACCTTTTTAATGCCCGGATGGGGAGCCTGCTCCCGCAGGGTATGCAGACATTGAAGTAGGGGCACTCCTCCTTTCAGCATGGTGGCCAACTGGCGGGTAAAAAGAGCCATCTCCCTGCTTTTAATGCCCGTTGTAAGATAGGGTTTTATCACCTCTGACCACAGGTTTTTCCTGGCTTCCCGCAGTTCCAATATAAAATATCCCTGTTCCAGCAGCACCTCTGCTACCAAACCGGGATGATCCGCCTGGTAGCTACCCTCAAAATCTTGGCCCCGGGCATCCTTAACCCGGTAAAAATACTGCACCCGTTCCCTTCCTTTCTGGTTATCTGCTTCCTCATTCCTCCAGATGCATCATCCCCATGACTTCTTCCAGGGAAGTCAAACCCTCCAGAGCCTTGGCCAGGCCGTCCCCGGCCATGGGCACCATACCTCCCTGCAGGGCCGCCCGGAGCAGATAATCTTCTCCCTGCCGGTTCTTATGGTTCATCAGCTCCCGCAGCCCCGGATCAATCAGCAAAACTTCCTGCAGGGCAATTCGCCCCAGGTATCCCGATTTGCGGCACAGATTACATCCCCGGGGACGGTAAAACATCTTATCTGCCAACGCCTGAAGTCCCATTTGCTGCGCCCGCTCCGGATCCAAATGGTATCCTTCCCCACAGCGGCAAATTCTTCTTACCAGGCGCTGGGCAATAACCCCGGCCAGAGAAGCCGCCAGCAGAAAAGGCTCGATCCCCATGTCACAGAGACGGATAATACTCCCTACCGCATTATTGGTATGCAAAGTGGAAAACAGCAGGTGCCCGGTTAAAGCCGCCTTGACACTGAGTTGAGCGGTTTCCAGATCCCTGATTTCTCCCACCATAATAATGTCCGGATCCTGGCGCAAAACCGATCGCAGGCCACTGGCAAAGGTCAAACCCGAACGGGGTTTGACCGGAATCTGGTTGATACCGGCCAGGGAATATTCCACCGGTTCCTCCAGGGTGATAATATTGCGGCTCTGGGAATTGAGCCTGCCCAAAAGGGTGTATAAGGTCGTGGTTTTACCCGATCCCGTAGGCCCCGTTACCAGGATCATGCCATGGGGTCGGGTTAAAAGCCGCCTGATTTTCTCGCGGTTTTCCCCGCTGAAACTGAGGTGCTCCAGATCCAAATGGGCCTGGCCCCGGTCCAGGATGCGCAAAACCAGCTTTTCCCCATAGATGGTAGGCAGGGTGGAAATTCGAAAATCAATATCCCGTCCCTCTAAACACAGCCCGGTCCTTCCGTCCTGAGGCATGCGTTTCTCCCCAATATCCATCTGACTCATGAGTTTGATCCGGGAAACCATAGCCCCGTGAACATGCCGGGGCAAAGACATGGTTTCATACAGTTCCCCGTCAATGCGGAAACGTACCCGGACCTTTTCTTCCTGGGGTTCAATATGGATGTCAGAAGCCCGGCCCTGGACTGCCTGCAGCAAAAGGGAATTAACCAGACGGATGACCGGTGCATCCCCCACCTCCTCTAAATCCCATCCTTCCTCCTCCCCGGCCCGTCCTCGTAGATTTAACTGCCGGATTTCCTCCAACAGCTTTTCCCTGCGGGGATCCAGGTTCAGATCGGAATAGTGCTGCAGGAACAGCTCGATTTCTTCTGCTGCCGCCATGACCGGCAAAACTTCCATCCCGGTCAGCATCCTGGCGTCTTCCATGGCCTGGTTATCCAGGGGATCCGCCATGGCCAGGGTAATATAGCCCCCGTTTCGGCCCAGGGGCAATATGCGATGGCGGCGGCATACTTCCGCAGACAGGAGCCGGGCTGTGTCCGGATCAATTTCCACATGTCTCAGTTCCATTCGGGGAATGCCCAAAATCCGGCTCCAGCTCTCCGCAGATGTCTCGTCGCTCCGGGATTTGCCATCCGGTATGACTGCCGGCCCTTCTTCTGCCATTGCATTCAGGCCCGTTAATGCACCGGGGCCGCCCTCAACCGGCAGCATATCTCCGATCATTTTGGCCGCATCTTTGTAATCATATGATCCCGTCACAGACTCCGTCCCTCCCCGGGGTTCTTTGGCCCCAAACTATATCTATTATACGCTTCTTTTACCAATATTTGTAAATAATTTCAGAAATCCTGAAATATTTTTTGCTGCACCAGACAGCCGGGTTGACCCCGGAGAGCGCTATAAAAAATCCAGGCAGAAATGCAGAAAGGGACATTAAGC
>PWPP01000099.1 GCA_003558625.1 Syntrophomonas sp. | reverse complement strand
TTGATCCAGGAATACATGTGGGTTCCAATTCATTTTCCTTACCCTCCCCCATGCTTTAAGCTTTTTTAATAACCAAAACGCACCTTCTCCCCGGCAACACCAAAATCCAACACCTCGGTATCTGTCACAACCTCATCCTGAGATCTTATGGTTCCCGGAGCACCGCCAGGAATTGCACCGTTTTCTCTATCACTATGCGCTGCTGTTCTGCCGCAGTAATGGTGGCTTCCAAATCTCCTTCCTGGGGTCCGTAACTCCCAAAGCGGGCATGATTCCCCCCCTGGATTTCGATATATGTCGTTTCCGGCGGCAACCATTCCCGGCTGGATTCCAGTTTTTCCTGGTTGATCAATCCATCCCGGGTGGCAGAGACAGACAACACCCTCAATGCGGTATCCGACAAATCACGATCCGGATAAGAGGCCCATAAAACCAATGCCTCAATGGTATCGGGGTGGCGGGCAGCGTATCTGGCGGCCATGGCTCCACCCAGGGAATGTCCACCGATTCCCCAGGTATTGGTTTCGGGGAAAAGCCCGATCACTCCCCGGGCACGGTTTGGAGCCAATACCGCCAGATTAAAAGGCATATCCACGATGACGGCCCGGATCCCTGCTGCCCCGGCAATTTCCCTGATCAGGGGAGCATAAGCCATGGGATCCACTTTGCCCCCGGGATAGAAAATAAAACCCTGGTCGGCAACCATATCCAGGGGTTCAAAAATTATATAGGGGCCTTCCCGGTACACGGTCATCCCGGGATCGGAGGCTAAAGCAGCCAGCGCATCCCTTTCAGCTATATAATAATCATTTACATACCACAGGAAACCCAGCCCGGGTAATAATACCAGGAACAAAAGGATCACGGCCATCAGTTTCCTACCCTTTTTTCCCGGAGACCATAACCAGGACCAAAGGCGCATCAGAATCCCGACCAGAATCAGCAGAAAACCCAGGGCAATAAACACCCATTTTAGCTGGGTGAACACCGGAGTAGCCTCAGCCACCCCCGGGGTTAAGGCCGGGTAGCGGTACATGACCAGCGAGGCCGCTGTGTTTTCCAGAAAATCAAATCCCACTCCAAAATAGACTGTCAGGGGGGATTGCCGCCACAGGCTGGAACGCTTTTTATTGCGGAACAGCATAACCAGGGCTGTGATCATAAAAAAACCATAAACCAGAGGCCAAACTACATCAAAAGTAAACCGGGCCCGGATATAGAATGCCCTGCCCTCTTCTCCATAGGTTTCGGCCATGGCATATAGGTCATCGGCCCGGTAAAAAAAGGATTGATCCGGGGAAGCCGTGGTTCCCGTCATTTCTTCAGAGATAACCGCCACTTGCGGTAAAACCAGGGCTACAAAGAGAATAAAAATCGTGAGAGCCAGGAAAAAAGTCCGGAGAGTGGTGAGACGCTCACTCCAGGCAGTCAGTTTTTTCAGGCTATTCATCCCTTATCCCCTTTCCTTTTTTGCCCGGGTACAACCAAAGGAACCCCGTCTAACCTATTCCTCACCAAACAGAGGTCTGTCATCATCGTTTTCATCCCTAATAGAGCCGCCATGGAACACTTCCGCTTCTAACTCCCCTCTTCACATGGCGATACCGGGTGTCATGTAATTCAAGCATTGCCCCAGGTAGAATTTTTTAGCAAAGCCAGGATGTTGGTTTTATATAATTCCACTCCGGGCTGGTCGAAGGGATTGACCCCTCGCAGGTAAGCACTCATGGCACAGGCTTTTTGGAAATAATATACCATATAACCAAAATAATAGGGGTTTAACGCCGGAATAATGATCCGGAGATTGGGTATCCCTCCGGCCACATGGGCCATAACCGTTCCTCGAAGGGCTGCCTGGTTGATATCCTCAAAGGGGCGTCCCGCCAGGTAGTTTAATCCTTCGTAATCATCCGGATGCGCTTCCACCAACAGCTTGGCCCCGGACCTGCCCACGTCCAAAACAGTTTCGAAAAGATCCCGTCTCCCTTCCTGTATGTATTGCCCCAGGGAGTGGAGATCAGTAGTACAGTTTAATAAAGCAGGAAAGATGCCCTCTCCCCCTTTGCCTTCACTTTCCCCAAACAGCTGTTTAAACCATTCGCCAAAATAAAAGAGCCGGGGTTCATAGTTTACCAGCAGCTCCAGCCAATATCCCCGGGCATATAAGATATGACGCCAAACAGCATATTGATAGCAGGTATTCTCCTCCAGGCAATCTTTGGCCAAATCCAGTGCTGCCATCCGGGCTCCCTGCAGCATGGTTCCAATATCAATCTTTGCCACCGCCAGGGGCAGCAGCCCCACCGGGGTCAGGACAGAATAGCGCCCCCCGATATTGGCCGGTATGCCAAAGGTCTCATACCCCTCCCGCAGGGCCAGTTCTC
This sequence comes from Syntrophomonas sp., assembly GCA_003558625.1. Classification (GTDB taxonomy): domain Bacteria; phylum Bacillota; class Syntrophomonadia; order Syntrophomonadales; family Syntrophomonadaceae; genus PWPP01. The sequence goes on along the minus strand of PWPP01000099.1, from coordinate 348 downwards.
TAAGGGCTCCCCGCTTCTGGTCCGTGGTTACATAAATCCGCTTCCCGGCTCCGGGGCGGCCATACTTCCTTTCCATATAGACCCGGAAGAGTCGAAAGGCCAGAGCCGGTTCCAGGGTATTCCCGGACTTGGAAACCACATTAAGGCACAGCTCCTCATCCTCTAGCGTTTCCAGCAAATCATTCATATAGCGGGCGCTGAGATGGTGACCGGCAAAATAAATCCTGGGTCCGTTCCTTTTCCCCGGAGGTCGTTCATTATAAAAGCTATGCTGCAGCATCTCCAAACCGGCCCGGGCCCCCAGGTAGGACCCCCCGATGCCCAGCAGGATAAAAGCCCCGGCCTGTT
>PWPP01000042.1 GCA_003558625.1 Syntrophomonas sp. | reverse complement strand
TTGTTTGAGCTTTTATCAAGAAAGAAGAAATTCGTTCGATGTTGCTATTCTAGAGTCTCTCCAGATGATGGCCGTGTAATACAGGTAAATGGGTTGTATAAAAAGCTTGGTCCGATAACCTTAGGGTTGAGGCGGTCGGAGTTTGATAAAGTAGGGTATTTTAATTGTACTAAAAAAGCGTCGGATGAGGAGTTCTACTGTAGGCTTGTTAAGGTATATGGAAGAGCTGCCGGTTGTTCAGTAAAGTTGCCGATGTATTACGCAACTATGAGGGTGGGGTCACTTTTCTCTGATATGGTCAATGAGGGTGGTGATGAAGCGGGGATTTCGCAGGTTCCATCTAGTGCTCGGAGAGCGTATGTAAAGCAATATGAAGACCTGCACAAGAGCGTCGATCCCTCAAAGTTTGCTGAAAAGTTTAGCTTTCCTACAATTCGTCAACCGATGATGGTCAGTGATTGTTTGAGGTCTCAGGTTGATCCATCGGAGTCTGTTATAGGGGTCATGTGTTCTATACCTGAACGATTGAGGTCTTTCGAGAGGGCCGTTAAGAGTGTGCTTGGGCAGCTGGACCACCTCTATGTGTATCTGGACCGATATGAAGACGTTCCTGGGTTTCTAAGGCACAATAATAAAGTGAGTGTTAAAACGTCAAGGGATCTTCCAGGGTTGAGGGATAACGGTAAATTCTTTCCTCTAGAGGAAGTGAGAGGGCTAGATGCATACTATTTCACGTTCGATGACGATATCCTGTATCCAGCTGATTCTGTTTCTGCCCTTATACGTAAGCTGGAGTATTATGGTAGCGGCGTTATGGTTGGTGTGCATGGTGTTCTAATTCCAGATACTCCTTTTGGCTATTTTTCAGATGCTAGAGAGGTCCATAAATTTGACCGGAGTTTACATTGTGATAAGTTAGTGAATAACCTTGGGACTGGGACCTTGGCGTGCCATGTGAGTGCGCTTTCGGGTTTATCGTTGAGGTACTTCTCTAATCCGGGGATGGCCGACTTATACGTAGCTCTATATTGTCGGGAGTCAAGTATTCCTATGATTTGTGTGGGGCGCCACTATGGCTGGCTAAAATCTCTAGCGGCTCCCGGCCCCGACCTCTACTCGGAGTTCAAGGATGATGATTTATTGCAGGGTCAGTTAATTGAACGCGGTTTGCCGTGGGGTTATGCTGGTATCAATGAAGTGTATAAAGAGTTTTCCGAACGAAGGCGATCGGATGCAAGGAAGTTGCGTGATTTGCGGCCTGTACTGAGCTATTCAACCAGAAGAAGAAAATTTGGCAGCGGGCGTGTATCCCGTTAGTGCGTATGCTGGGTAATGGATGCGACTCCGTAAGACGCTAATAGTTTTTATTTCTTTCGCCTCGCCGATGTGTATGTTTGAGTTCAGGAGTATATAATGCAGAAGGTTCTTGGAATACTTGGGCCCAGTTACTCTGGTTCGACAGCTCTTGGTTATCTCATGAATACCAGTAAGAAGGTCTTTTTTGCGTCAGAGTTGAAGCGATTATTTGAGGGTGATGGTGCTCGAACGGTTTGCGCAATTTGTGGAGAAGGTTGTGATTTCTGGACGAGGGGGTTCAAACAGATTCTCGTCGATCGTGGTCCTTGTGCAGCTTATCGTTTGGTCGGTGAAAAGTCTAAGGCCAGTCTTGTTGTTGATGGGAGTAAGATGCCATACTTTTTTCGAAAGTCATTGTCCGATTACGGCGAATCGGATTGTGCGTTTCTTGTGGCAAAGAAGCATCCACTGAGATTACTCGCTAGCTACTTTTATAATGTGTATTTGAAGAAAAAGAATTTAGATCTTTGGAAGAACGGATCATTGAAGGACATAAGAGCCTCGCAGAATGAGTTATGGGCTGAATTCCACCAAGAGAATATGAATCCAATTCTTGGTAGATTGTGGGAAGTTTACTCATCGATATATGGTTTCATCGATAAAAAGCGTGTACCCTCATTGGATGTTAGGCATGAGGATGTTGAGGAGCCCGAGTTTGTGGGGTCTGTCGAGGATGCGGTTTATGACTTCTTTGGAGTTTCTTTCAGCCTCTCCAGAACTTCTCTTACATCCGATTTTTGTCATCCATTAGGTGGGAACAAAGCGCCACTCTGGAATGCCCTTGGTGGCAGTAATTTGGAATCAAGGGTGGAGGTGGGTCGTTGGAGATACTATCGTGAATCAAAAGGGTTAGTCCGAGATGATAAGTGCTTTGTCCTGTTTGAGGATCATCATGTCATGGAAGTAAAGTCAAGTGATAAGTACAAAGCTCTATGTGAATTGCTTGGTTATAGTGTTGATGTAAGGTGATCGCTATCAGGATGGGTAATCCCCCCGAAAATCGGTGTGCTTGGATTCGGTGATTGTCAAGATACCTGTCGCCTTTTTCATGTTCAAGCGGCCTGACTTTCCGGCTGCTTTTCCTTCTCCGGGTTCAGCCAAACGGTTCCGACCGGTGACCAATTCCGGGTATCACCACTCCAGCGCTGCGGGTGTTTGTCGCGTGCCGCTTGATAGACGGCATGGCGCTTGGCGAGGATCTCGATGTCCTGCCCGGTGTGGCGCTCGTGCGGCGTGACGTAGTTGATCCCGCGATGCTTGTGATGATGGTTGTACCACTCAACAAATTCACGCACCCACTCGCGCGCTGCTTCCAGCGAGGAGAAGCCGTTCTTCGGGAAGT
>PWPP01000135.1 GCA_003558625.1 Syntrophomonas sp. | reverse complement strand
CGACGCTCTTCCGATCGCCAGGTCAATCATACCCTCAAACTGGTCTTCTGCTCCAATGGGCAACTGGATCAGTATCGCATGGGGGGTCAGTTTTTCTTTGATCATCTGCACCACCCGGTGAAAATCAGCCCCAATCCTGTCCATTTTATTAATATAGGCAATACGAGGGACCTCATAGCGATCTGCCTGTCTCCATACCGTTTCCGATTGGGGCTGGACCCCAGCCACAGCACAAAAAATAGCAATCGCTCCATCCAGCACCCGCAAAGACCTTTCCACCTCAATTGTGAAGTCCACATGTCCGGGCGTGTCGATAATGTTAATGCTGGTACCCTCCCAAAGACTGGTGGTAGCAGCTGAGGTAATGGTAATACCCCGCTCCTGTTCCTGACTCATCCAATCCATGGTGGCCGTGCCTTTATCAACTTCCCCCATCTTGTGAACTTTTCCTGAATAATAAAGAATCCTTTCAGTGGTGGTAGTCTTGCCGGCATCAATGTGGGCCATGATCCCTATGTTTCGGATATTGGATAAATCAATATCTTTATTTTTTGGAGTTGACATCAAACCACTCCTCGGTAGTTAAACCTGGGTCTACCAGCGATAATGGGCAAAGGCTTTGTTGGCTTCAGCCATCTTATGGGTATCTTCTTTTTTCTTCACCGATGCACCAGTATGGTTATAAGCATCCACGATTTCTCCCGCCAGTCTTTGGGCCATGATTTTTTCCCCTCTTTTGCGGGCATAATTGACTAACCATCTTAACGCCAAAGTCTGTCGTCTTTCCGGCCTTACTTCAACCGGCACCTGATAGTTGGCTCCACCAACTCTCCTGGCTCTTACCTCGACAATGGGGGTGAAATTTTTCATGGCTTCTTCAAACACTTCCATGGGATCTTTGCCGGTTTTTTGTCCAATAATATCAAACGCCTCATAGCAGATTTTTTCTGCCAGGCTCTTTTTCCCATCCCACATAATCTGATTTACCAGCTTGGTAAAGATGACACTGTTATAGATAGGATCAGGAAGAATTTCTCTCTTGGGTACAGGCCCTTTTCTAGGCATATCGTACCTCCCTTCTTCTACTTCTTGGGTCTTTTCGTCCCATATTTAGATCTGCCCTGGTTGCGGTTTTGCACCCCGGCTGTATCAAGAGTGCCTCTGACAATATGATATCTAACCCCGGGTAAATCCTTGACCCTTCCTCCTCTGATCAGCACAACCGAGTGCTCCTGAAGGTTATGGCCAATACCTGGGATATACGCTGTAGCTTCTATTCCGTTAGTCAACCTGACCCTGGCGATTTTGCGCAGAGCTGAATTCGGTTTTTTCGGGGTGGTGGTATAAACACGTGTACATACCCCTCTTCTTTGCGGACAACTTTTCAGGGCTGGTGCGGTAGATTTCTTTTCCACCACTTTGCGCCCCATTCTGACTAGCTGATTGATCGTTGGCATAACTGCACCTCCTTCCCCGGATTAATCTTTCATTATGGCTACGGTGGCAGCACCTACTTCAATGCCACAAGCTTTACCTAACATCTGCATCTGTTCTACGATTTCTACCGGAATATTATTTTGAGAACACAGGGTTTGAATGGGTTGTATCACGCGAGGTTCGGCATCCGCAGCAATATAAACCCTGGCCACCAACCCTTTGGCTATGTTTTTCTTAACCTGTTTGCTGCCTACGACAAAGCGGTTGTCTTTGATCTCGCTAAGGGACAATGGATTTTCCCTCCTTGCGGCGCTTGCAAGCCCTATTTCTGTTCCTGCTCCCATTGTAAGCGCACTTAAATATTTTAGCACCCCAGGGAATGACCGTCAAATACTTTTACTCTCAAATAAAGAGATTATGTTCCCGGATCCCAACCGATTATCCTGATCCCGGCTCTGGCTGCCCTAAAACAGCCATCCTACGGCCCATGCCTGCAGGATTTTCCATAATGCCAGAAAACACTCTATACCACTTCGACCGGCTCTTCTGCTGCTTCCACGTTTAATTCCTCTTCTAAAGCAATTTCAGTTTTTTGATAGGTGCTGTACCCGGTTCCAGCTGGAATCAGCTTCCCAATAATTACATTCTCTTTAAGTCCGATGAGGTTATCTATCTTTCCTTTGATGGCCGCCTCCGTTAATACCTTGGTGGTTTCCTGGAAAGACGCCGCCGACAAAAAGGAATCCGTATTTAGAGATGCTTTGGTTATACCCAGAAGCATGGGCGAACACACCGCAGGCAAACCTCCCTGTTTTACCGCCTGGACATTCTCATCTTCAAAGGTAGCAATATCTATAAAAGCACCCGGCAATACTGAGGTGTCCCCGGCATCTTCAATTTTCACCTTTTTCAGCATCTGCCGAATCATGATCTCAATATGCTTGTCACTGATATCCACACCCTGGGAACGGTAAACTTTTTGCACTTCCTGCAACAAATATTTCTGCACTTCCTGCAATCCCTTCGTCTTTAGGATGTCGTGGGGGTTAAGGGGTCCTTCGGTCAGGGCATCTCCTATATCTACGTAATCTCCTTCCCGGATTTTTAGGCGAGAGCCATAGTGTACCAGGTAGGAGCCTAATACATCGCCGTTCTCATCAGTAATTTCGATTTCCCTTTTTCCCTTTTTTTCCGCCATACGGGTAATACCCGAGACCTCCGTTACTACAGCCTGGCCTTTGGGTTTTCTGACTTCAAAAAGCTCCTCGACCCGGGGTAGACCGCGGGTAATATCATCTCCGGCTACCCCTCCGGTGTGGAAGGTCCGCATCGTTAACTGGGTTCCCGGTTCACCTATGGACTGGGCAGCCAGTATACCGACGGCTTCTCCGATCTCCACATCATAGCCGGTGGCCAAATTGCGCCCATAACATTTTTTGCAGACCCCATGCTTGGTTTTGCAGGTTAAGACTGTTCTGATCTTCACCTTTTCCAGACCTTTATCCTCAATCTCTTTGGCTTTCTGATCATCGATCATTTCATTTTCAAGAACCAATATTTCTGTGCTTTCGGGTGCTAGAATAGTATCCACTGACGTTCTCCCAGTGATTCTCTGGTGCAAGGGTTCTATTAACTGGGAGCCTTCCATGATTTTCTCTACCCAGATCCCCTCCACTGATTCGCAGTCTTCCTCCCGGACTATAACATCCTGGGAAACATCTACCAACCTGCGGGTCAGGTAGCCGGAATCAGCAGTTCGCAGCGCGGTATCCGCCAGACCCTTTCTGGCACCATGGGTAGAAATAAAGTATTCCAGAACCGTTAAGCCCTCGCGGAAATTGGCTTTTATGGGCAGGTCTATAATCTTACCCGATGGATCTGCCATAAGCCCGCGCATACCTGCCAGCTGTCTGATCTGCTGGAAGTTCCCCCGGGCTCCGGAAATAGCCATCATATAAACCGGGTTTTCTTCCTTCAGGTGTAGTTTTAAAGCCTCAGTCACATCATCGGTAGCTTGATTCCATAAGTCAACCACCTGGGTATGTCTTTCATTTTCGGTGATTAAACCCACATTATAATCATTTTCAATCATTTCAACATTGTGATCCGCTTCCTTCAGAATGCCCTCCTTTTCCATAGGGGTTTCAAAATCCGTTACCCCTACGGTTATACCGGCCTGGGTAGAGTAACGGAAACCCAGACGTTTGACTCCATCCAGAAGCTCAGCGGTTTTGCCATTGCCTTCCAGGCGGTAGCAGTCATAGATAATGTTTCCCAAAAGTTTTTTATCAATAACTTCATTATAGTAAGGCAGCCCGAAGGGAATAATATCATTAAAAATGACTCTTCCTGCAGTAGTTTCCAGGATTTGTCCGGCTATACCAAATCCGTTATCAGCACCGGGCTTGGCTCCCTTCACTTTGATGCGGTCATGCAATCCTATATGTTTCAGTTCATAGGCCATCATGGCTTCTTCTCTGCTGGCAAAATAGCGTATTTTGTCCGGTTTTTCTGTTTCCTTCGCCATATAGGTGAGATAGTATATGCCGATAACCAAATCCTGGGTAGGTGTGACTACGGGTTTGCCATCCTTGGGATTTAAAATGTTGCCGCTGGATAGCATGAGGAGTCTCGATTCAGTTTGGGCCTCGGCGGATAAAGGTACATGGACAGCCATCTGGTCCCCATCAAAATCTGCATTATACGCGGTACATACCAGGGGATGAATCTGCAGGGCCCGGCCTTCTACCAGTACCGGTTCAAAGGCCTGGATGCCCAGGCGGTGCAGGGTAGGAGCCCGGTTTAATAATACCGGATGTTCCCTGATCACCTCTTCCAGGATATCCCATACTTCTTCCCGTCCCCTTTCCACCATTTTTTTAGCACTTTTAATATTGGTGGCGGTACCCTGGTCTACCAGTTTCTTCATCACAAATGGTTTAAACAATTCCAGGGCCATTTCCTTGGGTAATCCGCACTGGTGCAGCTTAAGATTCGGACCCACCACAATTACTGAGCGGCCGGAATAGTCAACCCGCTTACCCAGGAGGTTCTGACGAAAACGTCCCTGTTTGCCTTTCAACATATCACTTAAGGATTTCAGGGGGCGGTTCCCGGGTCCGGTAACCGCCCGGCCCCTGCGTCCATTATCCACCAGGGCATCCACCGCTTCCTGCAGCATCCTCTTTTCATTGCGCACAATAATATCGGGTGCTCCCAAATCCAGTAGTCTTTTCAATCGATTATTCCGGTTTATAACCCGGCGATAAAGGTCATTCAGGTCTGATGTCGCAAAACGCCCGCCATCTAGCTGCACCATAGGCCTGAGCTCAGGGGGGATTACCGGAAGCACATCCATAATCATCCATTGCGGACGATTCCCTGAAAGCCGGAAAGCTTCTACCACTTCCAGGCGCTTGATGGCTCTGCCTTTTCTCTGGCCGCTGGTGGTAGCAATCTCCTCTTTTAAATCCCAGGAAGACTGCTGTAAATCAATGGCAGCCAGCAATCGGCTTATCGCTTCCGCCCCGATGCTTGCCTCAAAAGCATTGCCATAGCGGTCTCTGTTTTCCCGGTATTCCCTTTCATTAAGCAGCTGTTTGCTCAAGAGGGGTGTGTCCCCGGGATCCAGAACAATATAACTGACAAAATAGATTACTTTTTCCAAAACCTTGGGTGACATATCCATAAGCAGCCCCATACGGCTGGGAATTCCTTTGAGATACCAGATATGACAAACCGGAGCTGCCAGTTCAATATGCCCCATGCGTTCCCGTCTTACTTTTGAAGTGGTCACCTCAACCCCGCAACGGTCGCATACAATACCCTTGTGGCGCACCCGCTTGTATTTGCCACAGTGACATTCCCAGTCCTTCACGGGTCCAAAAATCTTTTCACAGAAAAGCCCTTCTTTTTCCGGGCGTAAAGTCCGGTAATTTATGGTCTCAGGTTTTTTTACCTCACCGCTGCTCCAGGAACGGATCTGCTCCGGTGAGGCCAGGGAAATCTTAATCCGCTCAAAATTATTTATTTCTAACAAGCCCTTCTCTCCCTTCTGAAGATTCCTCGAGTTCCCAACTCAACATCACCATCTTATGCGATTGAGTCATCCACCTTATTTTCGTCCTCTTCATCTTCAAAATCCAGTTCCTGCTCGTCAATAAGTTTTTCCTCCGCTTCCTCTTCTCCTTCATGCACTGAAGCTTTGGGATTGCTGAAACGAATGTTGCCTGCAGCCAGTGGTAATTCCACGCCTAACTCCCGGGCTTTTTTCCGTTCGTCAAGCTCAAAATCCTCATCTTTGATTTCCACATCTTCATCCACCCCCGCAATAACCCGGACATTGAGGGCCAGGCTCTGCAGCTCCTTAATCAACACCTTAAATCCTTCGGGTAATCCGGGTTCAGGAATATTATCCCCCTTAACGATGGCTTCATAGGTCTTTAGCCTTCCTACCACATCATCCGACTTAACCGTCAGTATTTCCTGCAATGTATAGGCAGCTCCATAAGCCTCCAGAGCCCAGACCTCCATTTCCCCGAAACGCTGGCCTCCAAACTGGGCTTTACCACCCAGGGGTTGCTGGGTAACCAGAGAATAGGGCCCAATAGAGCGGGCATGGATCTTATCATCCACCAAGTGGGCCAGTTTCAACATGTAGACATAACCCACCGTAATTTCATTGTCGAAACGTTCACCGGTTCTCCCATCATATAAAACCGCTTTGCCGTTTTCGGGAAGCCCAGCTTCTTTTAATTTCTCGAAGATATCCTCTTCTTCGGCACCGTCAAAAACCGGAGTAGCAATCCTGATCCCCAGCTCCTTGGCTGCCAATCCCATATGGCACTCCAGTATTTGTCCAATATTCATCCGTGAAGGAACACCCAAAGGGTTAAGGACGATTTCTACCGGAATGCCACCCTCCATAAATGGCATGTCCTCCTCGGGCAAAATCCGGGAAATTACTCCTTTATTGCCATGACGGCCGGCCATCTTGTCTCCCTCGGATATTTTTCTCTTTTGGGCAATATAAACTCTCACCAGTTGATTAACACCCGGAGGCAGCTCATCGCCGGTTTCCCGGGCAAACCGCTTGACTGCTACGATTTTGCCCGCTTCACCATGGGGTACCCGCAGAGAAGAATCTCTGACTTCCCGGGCTTTTTCACCAAAGATGGCTCTTAACAGTCTCTCTTCCGGAGTTAGTTCTGTCTCCCCTTTCGGGGTTACTTTTCCTACCAGGATATCGTCAGGTCTGACCTCGGCACCAACCCGGATTACTCCGTTTTCGTCCAAATCTTTCAACATATCTTCCGATACATTAGGAATATCCCGGGTAATTTCTTCCGGGCCCAGTTTTGTATCCCGGGCTTCGCATTCGTACTCTTCTATATGAATCGATGTAAAAACATCATCTTTCACCAATTTTTCTGATATCAGAATAGCATCCTCATAGTTATAGCCTTCCCAGGGCATAAAAGCCACCAGAATATTTCGTCCTAAGGCAAGTTCCCCCTGATCGGTGCTGGGGCCGTCGGCTAAAACCGTACCCGGTTTAACCACCTCTCCCTTCTGGACGATCAGTCTCTGATTATAGCAGGTTCCCTGGTTCGAGCGCACAAATTTTTGTAAATTAAAGGTTTTTAAATCCCCACCGGGAGTCTGAATTACAACCCGGTCGGCACTGACTTTTTTTACCATGCCCGCCACATCACTGATTACAACCGCTCCCGAATCAATGGCAGCTTTGTATTCCAGTCCCGTTCCTACTATGGGTGCCTCCGTTTTTATAACCGGTACAGCCTGCCGCTGCATATTGGCCCCCATCAAAGCACGGTTGGCATCATCATTTTCCAGAAAAGGTATTAGGGAGGTGGCCACGCTAAAGACCTGTTTGGGAGAAACATCCATGAAATCCACCCGATTGACCGGGACTTCCAGGATTTCATCATAATACCTGGCTTCTACCCTCTCATCCAGAAAATATCCCGCATCATCCAGGGGAGAGTTAGCCTGGGCTACCACATATTCGTCTTCCTCGTCCGCGGACAGGTAAACGATTTCTTCCAATACTCTGCCCTTAATCTTATCTACTTTGCGGTATGGGGTTTCAATAAACCCAAAATCATTTACCCGGGCAAACGTGGCCAGGGATCCGATGAGTCCAATATTGGGACCTTCCGGGGTTTCAATGGGACATATTCTTCCATAGTGGGAATGATGCACATCCCGGACCTGGAAACCTGCCCTCTCCCGGGTTAAACCTCCGGGCCCCAGGGCGCTGAGTCGACGTTTGTGGGTAAGTTCCGCCAAAGGGTTGGTTTGGTCCATAAACTGGGACAACTGGGAACTGCCAAAAAACTCCTTGACCGCTGCCGTGATGGGTCTGATGTTTATCAAAACCTGGGGAGTCAGGGTCTCCACATCGTGGATACTCATTCTCTCCCGTACCACTCTTTCCATGCGAACCAATCCGGTACGGAACTGATTTTGCAAAAGCTCACCAATAGAGCGCAGTCTCCGGTTGCCAAGGTGATCAATAAAATCAGTCTTGCCCTGGCCATTGATCAGCTTTAGTAAATAGCCGATCGTGCTTGTAATGTCTTGCAAAGTTAAATGCCTGGTCTCTGAGGGGATAGTAAGCCCCAGTTTCTTATTTATTTTATATCGCCCTACCGGGGCCATATCATAGCGGCGAGGATCAAAGAAAAGATTATTCAAAAGTTGTTCTGCGGCATCTTCCGTTGCCATTTCTCCGGGTCTTAAGCGACGATAAAATTCCAGCAGGGCTTCCCTTTTATTGTTGGTTGTATCTTTTTCCAAGGTCTTGGTCAAGATTTCTTCATCCTGATACAGATTAAAAATATCCTCATTGCTCTCATACCCCAGGGAACGCAGCAACACTGTTACCGGGATCTTCCTGGTCTTGTCAATACGGGTATAAACGACTCCCGCACTGTCCATCTCCAGTTCAAACCATGCCCCCCGGTTGGGTATAACGGTAGCACCGTAAAGGATGTTTCCCGACATATCTATCCGTTCACTAAAATAGACCCCGGGGGATTTTACCAGCTGGCTTACCACTACCCGCTCGGCACCGTTAATCACAAAAGTGCCCTTCTCCGTCATCAAGGGCAAGTCTCCCAGGTATACTTCGGACTCTTTAATCTCACCATTTTCCTTATCGGTCAGGCGGACCTTCAGTTTCAATGGAGCCTGATAGCTCACATCTCTTTCCTTGCAATTATAGACATCATACTTGGGATCCCCTAAACTATAGTCAATAAAATCAAGTTCCAAGTTGCCTGTGAAATCGGATATGGGAAATACTTCCTGCAGCGCAGTCCTTAATCCTTTATCCAGAAACCACTGATAGGAACTTAACTGGACTTGGATTAAATCTGGCAGTTCTATTACCTCTTCAATCTTAGAATAGCTCAAACGCTCCACCTTACCGTACTTCTGAACATGAGCCATTAAATCACCCCTTCTTGTATTTGCCAAAAGAACGAAAGCAAGGTCCTATACCTAACACACCTCGCTTCTGTCATAAATATAAAAACTAAGCTCAAAAAAAACTAAATCTGATCTGGTTGTATCATTTCTATTCGAATGGCAATTATTTATGATAACACAAGAAAATATGACCGTCAAGAAGCATCCGCAACGGCGAAAAATTTTTTTTGCTATTGTGCCGTCCCACCCATACTCAGCACCTGTCTCAAACTTGAAACTGCCTCTGCTGCGGCCTTGTTCCCGGTCACATTTGCAAAATACAATTCTTGGTCCCTGGGCCGATCAGGAAACAAAAAAAGATTACATGAAAATCAGAAAAGATAAATTGAAGCACTGCCGGGAAAAAGAGAATGCGATGGGGTGCAGCTTGTCTATGAGCCTTTCCCGGCCGCCCAGGTGATAACAGCGACTCTTTTGGCTCCGGCTTCCAGTAAAACCCGGGTGCATTCCCGGACTGTGGAACCCGTGGTATAAACATCGTCTACCAGCAAAATGTTTTTTTGTTTCACTTTGTCCTTGTCTTTGATGATAAAGGCATGGATCAGGTTCCTCTCCCGCTCCACCTTGGTTAACTCCCTCTGAGACGGGGTTTCTTTTACCCGGTTTAATACCGTAGGATCCATCCGCACCTTAATCTCCCTGCTGATTTGGCGGGCTAAAAGCTCAGTCTGATTAAACTTCCGTTGCTTTAAATGTCTGGGGGATATCGGGACCGGGACGATAAGATCCAGTGGCCAAAACCGGGCTTCCTCCTTGATTACCTTCGCCATCATGGTTCCCATCTGCCGTGCCAGATTGGCCCGGCCCATGAATTTCAACAATTTGACGGCAATACGATAGCAGTCTTCATAAGGACCCACGGAACGGGCAATGGCAAAAGCGGGGTTTTTCTCTCTGCAATCAAGACAAATCGTTTCCCCGTTCTCTTCTAAATATTTGCCGCACCGATCACAATGGGCCAGGGCTGTTTTTTTCTCCATCATTCTATCCGTACAAGCCTGGCACCAGGGTTGACGGCTGCTGAATCTTCCGGATTTATGACAGAGACAGCACTGCTCCTGGGGCAGCAATATATCTAATAAAAGGTTTATCATTATATCCCCCCGGTCTGGGTTCATGGTATAAAATGTAACTTCATTATAGCATAATCCTGGATATGAACGTATATCCAAGCAATAGAAACAGACGAAGTGCCTGCAACTTTTCGCATGGGGGTAAAACTTAGGCGAAGGAGCGAAACCGGCCGTCTCATGGCCATCCCTGAAGACAACAGGTTATCAGGCAGGTAAAAAAGAAAGGAACCGTAAATCTACTTCATCATAATCAACCATAAACACCATGTCAGACTTATTAGTATTCATACTCCGAAAGGGGCACTATCTTTCTGTGTTTTGACTCCTTTGTTATCAGGCTTTTATGCGACTTCCTGTTGCCGTGATCTATACATTGCTGGGAGCAGGAAGTCGGCTCCCGATTTCACTCGTTCGGATTCCATGATTACCGTTTGATACCTTCCATCTCTGTACTGAAACCATTTTTCAAGGCAAATATAGCAGCCTGGGTCCGGTCTTTTACCCCCAGCTTACGAAAAATATTGGTCAGGTGATTCTTCACGGTCTTTTCGCTGATGTACATAGCCTGAGCCATGTCTTTGTTGGAATAGCCTTTAACCAGGAGCAACAGAACATCCTTTTCCCGTTTGGTTAGCTTCGCCTCGTTTTCATTCTCTCCGTTATGAGTCAATTCCTGAGCTAAACGGTTGGCGATCTGGGGATCAATCACAATCTCCCCGGCATAGACCCGTTTAATGATATCTATCAATTCTTTTCCGGCTACATCTTTTAACACATAGGCTGAAGCACCGGCCTTAATCATATCCACCACTTCATCATCTTCATAAATGGTCAAAGCAATGATTTTTGTTTCCGGCACTTCTCTTTTTATGACTTCCGTGGCTAAAATGCCATTGGTCCCCGGCATATGAATATCCATTAAAATGATGTCGGGTGGATTTTTGCGAACGATATTGATGGCTCCCTGACCATCCCCAACTTCCTCATGTAATTCCAAAGCGGCATCCCGGGCCAGTATTTTTTTTAACCCTTCACGAAATAACTCATGATCAT
>PWPP01000004.1 GCA_003558625.1 Syntrophomonas sp. | reverse complement strand
TAAGGACTGGAGTGGGTACCATGTGCAAAGTATTTGCCGCTTACGTAATCCACGATTTCTTATTGAAGTGCATATAATATGCTTTCTCTTGAATAACCGTAAAAATACTATTAATATTGGATATACTTGTTGCTTTGTAAGCGGAAAATAGTTTGCACATAGCCGAGATCCTAACCCTCTGGGATAATTAGATAAAGCACCCAAGAGAGGAGATTAGCTACTATTTCCGGACATAACAATCTGGAGGCAAATGGTCCGACCAGGGCAGGAGTTCATCCAGTGCCCCGGGATCATGGATAGAAATATTGGGTAGTTTTTCAAAGAGATATTTCAGGTAAAGGTATGGATTCAAGCCATTTTCTCTGGCACTTATTGCAATGCTGTAGATGGTGGCACTGGCTCTAGCTCCCTTGGGGCTGTTGGTAAATAGCCAGTTTTTACGGCCGATTACGAAGTTCTTTATGGTACGTTCACTGCGGTTATTGTCCAGTTCCAGCCTGCCATCCTGCAGAAAGGCGGTCAGCCGCTCCCACTGGTTGCGGCAATAGTTCATCGCCTGGCCCAGAGCGCTTTTGGGCAATACCCGGGGCCTCTGGTATTTCAACCAGGAATCAAAGGCTTCCACGACAGGAAGGCTCTGCTCCAGGCGGGCCTGGTAGCGTTCCGCCGGGGTAACATCTTGTAAGGCCTGTTCAATGGCAAAGAGACGGTTGCAAAAGGCCAGGCCTTCTTTGGCCGCAACCGGGGCCTGCTGCTGATCTGGTGGCAGGGCTTTTAAGGCCTCGTGGAAACGGCGGCGGGCATGGGCCCAGCACCCTACCAGGGTGATTTCGGGAAGCCCGTTATAGCCGGCATAGCCGTCCACATGCAGGTAGCCGGTAAATCCGGTTAAAAACTGGCGGGGGTGCTTACTGGCCCGGGTGGTCTGGTAATCATAGAGGACGATGGCCGGACCATCCCGACCGCTGCGGTAAAGCCACATATACGAGGTGCTTTCTGCCGCCCGCCCCGGTTCTCGCAGGACCTGCAGGGTCGTTTCATCAGCATACAAGACCTCTTTTTGCAGCAGGAGTTCCTTCATCCTGTCATACAGGGGCCTCAGCCAGCGCTCTGAACCCTGAACCATCCAATTGGCCATGGTCTGGCGGGAAAGAGTAACCCCCAGGCGCGTTAACTGCTGTTCCTGGCGGTACAGCGGCATCCCATCCACGTATTTCTGGGTCATGATATGGGCCAGGGCCGAAGGGGAGGCCAGGCTTCCCGGTAATGCCGCTTGAGGCATCGGCGCGGTGACGATCGGGGGGTGATCCTGTTCCCGTTCACAGCGACGGCAGGTATATATATACTGTACGTGCCTGACCACACTCACCTGGGCGGGGATGATCTTGAGCTCCTGACGGACCCTGCTGCTCATTTCATGCATCATTTCCCCGCAGGAACAGGTTTGTTCCTCAGGGGAAAGACGGTATTCCAGGGTTTCAACCGGCAAATCCTTTAGCTGGGTTTCGCGTTGGCCCGGCTGTTTTTTTCTCCGGTAGGTGATCTCTTCCAGGATCGGTTCCGCCAGGTCCGGATCGGACTCGGATTCTGCTTCATTAAAAAGCTGGATCTGCTCCGGAGGTGTTTGCTCGCTGGAGGCTCCAAACCGTCTTTGCTGGCTGAGGCGAAACTGCTCCTCATACCAGGCGATTTTGGCTGTCAACTCAGCGATCTGCTGTTCCTGCAGCGCACATTGGTTTTGCAGTTCTTCTAAGGTGATGGCGTTTGTTTTCATACAGATAAGATTCGGCATAAACCTTAAAAAACCCTTTAAAATCAGGGTTTTTAGGTGGGTTTTTTCTTTACAGAACGGTGCGTGCCGTGACTTCAGGATGGGCTGCCTGCTGCAGGGATAGCCCATCTAAAAGCCACTGCAGTTCCCGTCGGCGGATAGCTTGGACCCTTCCTCCCTGGGATAATTCCGGCCATTGGAACCGGCCTTTTTCCAGGCGGCGGTAATAGAGCCAGAAGCCGTTATGCTGCCAGTGAAGGATTTTTATTTTATCCCGCTGCCGGTTGCAAAAAACAAAGAGGGCGGGAGAAAAAGGATCTAGCTTAAATCCTTCTTTTACCAGCACGGCCAACCCGTCAATGGATTTTCTCAAGTCGGTAGGACCGCAGGCCAGATATACCTGCTCCCCGTGACCGGTGTTCATCATGGATGGCTGAGGATCCCGATGATCTCTGCCAGCAGTTGGCGGTCAAAGCCCGGAGGCACATCAATCTCCGCCCTGCCGACTCTTACCGTTATGGACCTTTGTTTCCCCTCCTCCGTGGATAGGGTCAGCCAGGATGTGGGATGGGCATCTTCGCTATATTCAAATTTCCTCAACCAGTGCCGCAGACGCGGGGGCTTCACCTGGTTTTCTGTACACCATTCAGATAGGCTTTGCCCGCTGGCCCGGTAAGATCTAATCCGCTCCTCCCAGAGGCTGTGTAATTCTTTCTTGGTCACGGCAATCACTCCTTATCTCCTTGATTATTCATATTATCTCTAAGGACTGGAGTGGGTACCATGTGCAAAGTATTTGCCGCTTACCGAGAAAGTAATTGTCACGAACTACCACGGGTTTTGCAAGGGTATTCTGAAAAAGTATGGCTATCTCATCTCTGACGTATTGCGAAAAGATATAAATCTATTCAAGGCGATCAGCGACAGTGAAATTAGCAGACGCCAAGGTCTAAATACCACTTTATCTGCATCAGAAACCCAGCGGCTTGAATGTATAGAAAACTCAATCAAGGCTTCCAATACTCCTGATGCACAGACTATACACGAAT
>PWPP01000139.1 GCA_003558625.1 Syntrophomonas sp. | reverse complement strand
GAATCAATTTACGTGCTGGCCCATAATAGTTCCTGGCGCAGCCAGACGGAAGCGGTTTTATTGAATTACAATGCAGCTGCTTATTCCATCCGGGCCCGCTATACCATTGATGACCGGGAACTAGAGAACACCCTTTTTTTTAGCCGGGAAAAGGGGAAGGATTTTAAAATTAACCATAAACCGCGGGCGGATTTCAATGCCGGTGATCGTTTGAAAGTGGTGCTTTTTACCCCGGATGATCTCTACCTGGTGAAAGGGTCGCCGGGCCTCCGAAGAAAGTTCCTGGATGTGATTCTGCGCCAGATATCGATGGAATACATACAATTGGGCAGCAATTACAACCGCATTTTAAAAAAAAGGAACCAACAGTTAAAAAAGGGATCTGCCACCGGTAAAAAGTGGATGGTTATGAACGAGGTTTTTACCGAGCTCGCAGCCAGGCTGACCATGGCCAGAATTAACCTGGTCCATCTCTTGGATCAAGAAGCAAGCCACATATACCGGGAGTTTTGCCAGGGAAAACAAGCATTAAAAATCCGCTATGCGCTGTCTTTTATGATAGAGAATGATAAAATTAATATAAGCACCCTGATTCAGGCCTTGGAAAAGGAAATACACCAAAAACAGCCTTTAGAGCAAAGAATGGGGAAATCTTTACTGGGACCCCACTTGGATGATATCAATATTTACCAGGATGAAAGAATTGCCCGCTTTTACGCATCCCAGGGGCAGCAGCGCAATATAGCTGTCAGTTTAAAAATTGCAGAAATGAACACCATGAAAAAAACCACGTCTGTTTATCCGATTTTTCTGCTGGATGAGGTGCTAGCCGAGCTGGATCCGGAAAAAAGACACAAACTGATGGAATATCTATACCGGGGATCGTTCCAGTCTTTTATCACGGCCCTGGATTATGACGAGTTTAAACATACGCTAAACAACAGCCGGGGTAAAATCAGTTTGGTACAGGAAGGGCAAATAAACAAAAAGGGGTAAAGGCATGTTTATACACTTGGGCAATGAGGTTGTCATCTTGCGAGAGCATTTAATCATGATCATAAATCTGGAAAGAAACATCTCACAGGAGATTAAGGATATAATTAAATTAGCAGAAGATAAGGGTCAGCTGCATAGGATTGGGAGCAGGGGAAAAGAGAAAGCGGTGGTCATCTGCATAAACCAGGTATATATTTCACCAATAACTTCCCGCACCCTCCACAAAAGGGCCCATTATCAATTAGGGAGGTCTGAAGATTGAACCAAAAGAAAAACGGGTATAGTGCTTCTGATATCCAGGTATTAGAAGGGTTGGAAGCAGTTCAGAAAAGGCCGGGTATGTATATAGGATCAACTGGTCCTAGAGGACTGCATCACCTGGTTTTTGAAATTGTAGATAACAGTATTGATGAAGCCGTGGGCGGCTATAGCAATAAAATCAGCATCACCGTGCATAAAGACAATAGTGTTACCGTATCTGACAATGGACGGGGCATCCCCGTGGACATTCATCCCAAAATGGGAATTCCCGCCCTGGAAGTCATTTTGACCACCCTGCACTCAGGGGGCAAGTTCGGGGGCAGCGGTTACAATATAACCGGGGGGCTGCACGGGGTAGGGTTATCCGTAGTAAATGCCCTTTCCTCCAGGATGGATATCACGGTAAAAAGGGACGGCCATGTTTATAAACAAAGCTATGAAAAAGGACGACCGGTCACCAAACTGGAGATAGCCGGGGAAACGAGAGAAACCGGCACCAGCATCTTCTTCCGTCCCGATCCCGACGTGTTTGAAGAAACCGTGTTCGACCGGGAAATACTGATCCAGCGGATCCGGGAGCTGAGCTTCCTGAATAAGGGACTTAAACTGGTTTTCAGGGATCAAAGGGAGAAGGAAGTCTTTAAGCAGGAGTTCCATTATTCCGACGGCATCAAGGACTTTGTCCTCTACGTGAACAAAAACAAGGATATTATCAATGACCCGCCTATTTTCTTTGAAGCCAAAAAAGATGATGTCATCGTAGAGGTGGGGATCCAGTACAACAGCGGTTACCGGGAAAACCTGTATTCCTTTGCCAACAATATCAAAACCCAGGAAGGCGGGACCCATGAGATCGGCCTCAAGAACGGTTTAACCCGAGTTATCAATGATTTTGCCCGAAAAAACGGGTTTATAAAGGATAACGAAAGCAATCTGACCGGAGAAGACATCCGGGAGGGAATTACCGCCATCATATCGGTGCTGGTGAAGGACCCCCAATTTGAGGGACAGACTAAGACCAAGCTGGGCAACACCTATGTCCGGGGGATCGTGGAAAGCGCCGTTTTTGATAATGTGGAAGACTATTTAAATGAAAATCCCCCCCTGGCCCGGAAAATTATCGAAAAAGCCCTGTCGGCCAAAAGAGCCCGGGAAGCCGCCAAAAAGGCCCGGGAACTGACCCGCCGCAAAAGTGCATTAGAATCCAGCGCCCTGCCGGGCAAGCTGGCGGATTGCAGTGAAAGGGATCCTGCCAAATCAGAACTGCATATTGTGGAGGGTGATTCCGCCGGCGGTTCAGCCAAACAGGGCCGAGACCGCAATTTTCAGGCAATTCTTCCCCTGAGGGGTAAGATTCTCAATGTAGAAAAAGCGCGTCTGGATAAAGTCATTTCCAATGCGGAGATAAGAGCCCTGATAACGGCTATAGGGACCGGGATTGACGATGACTTTGACCTCAAAAAAGCCCGTTACCACAAACTGTTGATTATGACCGATGCCGATGTGGACGGATCTCATATCCGGGTGTTACTGCTGACCTTTCTTTACCGCTATATGCGTGAACTCATAGAAGCAGGATATGTATATATAGCCCAACCACCGTTGTATGGCCTCAAAAGAGGCAATGAGATTAATTATTTTTACAACGATGAAGAGATGAACAAGTTTGTAAAAGAATCAAACAAAAAATGGAGCATACAGCGCTACAAAGGTCTGGGAGAAATGGATCCGGAACAGCTGTGGGAAACCACCATGGATCCGGAGAAAAGAACCATTTTAAAGGTTACCATTGAGGATGCCATCAAAGCCGACGAAGCCTTCTTCAGCTTAATGGGCGATAATGTGGAGCCCCGGCGGGAATTTATCCAGAACAACGCCAGGTATGTTACCAATCTTGATATTTAGGGAGTGTTTTAATTGGATGAGCAAAACCTCTTTGAACGGGTAAATGAAATTGACATAGAAAAAGAAGTGAAGAAATCATTCCTGGAATATTCCATGAGTGTTATTGTATCCAGAGCGTTACCGGATATAAGAGATGGTTTAAAGCCGGTACACCGGAGGATCCTATATGCTCTCTATGACCAGGGGATGACCCATGACAAACCCCATAAAAAATCCGCCAATATTGTGGGGGAAGTAATGGGTAAATACCATCCCCACGGGGATCAGGCCATTTACCAGACCATGGTGAAAATGGCCCAGAAATTTTCCCTGCGTTATCCCCTTATTGACGGGCATGGAAATTTTGGCTCCATTGACGGGGATGCAGCAGCGGCCATGAGGTATACCGAAAGCCGGATGTCTCAGATGGCTTCTGAAATGCTAAAAGACATTGATAAGGAAACCATTGACTGGCGGCCCAACTATGATGACACCAGGGAGGGGCCCCAGGTCTTGCCGGCCCGGGTCCCCAACCTGCTCATTAACGGATCGGCGGGGATCGCCGTGGGCATGGCCACCAATATTCCCCCCCATAACTTAAATGAAGTGGCGGATGCCATAACGATCTTGATTGATCAGCCCGATATCAGCATCGAAGAACTGATACAACATATCCCGGGCCCGGATTTTCCCACCGCCGGCATGATAATGGGAACCCAGGGCATCAAACAGGCCTACCTGAAGGGCCGGGGCGGCATCAGGATCAGGGCCCGCCATCATATAGAAGAGCTGAAGGCCGGACGGCAGGCCATCATCATTACCGAAATGCCTTATCAGGTCAATAAAGCCCGGGTGGTGGAGAAAATTGCGGAACTGGTCCGGGATAAAAAGATCGAAGGGATCAGTGATTTGCGGGATGAATCCGACCGTAAAGGAATAAGAATGGTCATAGAATTAAAAAAAGATGCCAATCCCGCGGTCATTGTTAACAAACTGTTTAAGCATACCCAGTTAGAAGATTCCTTCGGCATTATTATGCTGGGCCTGGTAAAAGGGCAGCCCCGGGTTTTAAACCTGAAACAGATCATGGAATATTTTATTGAGCACCGCCAGGAAGTCATTGTCCGCCGCACCCAGTATGAGTTACAATTGGCCGAAAATCGCCGGCATATTGTTGAAGGCTTAAAAATCGCCCTGGATCATTTAGATGAGGTCATACAATTAATCCGTAACTCCAAAGACCTGAGCACGGCCCGCCAGGGATTAATAAAGGAATTTAACCTGACCGAAATCCAGTCCAATGCCATCTTGGATATGAGACTGGCTCGTTTGACCGCACTGGAAAGAGAGCGATTAGAAGAAGAATACCGGGAGTTACTGGCCCGTATAGCAGACCTAAAGGATATTTTAGCCCGACCGGAACGGATCCGGGTCATGATCAAAGAGGATTTAAGCGAGGTAAAAGAAAAATACGGCAACCCCAGAAGAACCCAGATCATGGAGGAAGAGGTCGATTTTAACATAGAGGACCTGATTGATGACCACGAGGTGGTTATTATGCTAAGCAACCGGGGTTATATAAAAAGACAGCCTCTAGATACCTATAAATCCCAGAGAAGGGGAGGCCGGGGGGTCAGCTTTGTCCCGGGCAGGGCCGAAGATTTTGCCAGCAACATCCTGGTAACCAGCGTGATGGCCAATATCCTCTTCTTTACCAACCAGGGCCGGGTTTTTTCCAGCAAAGCCTATAATATCCCCGAAACCTCACGCCAGGCGAAAGGCATGCCCCTGATTAATTTCCTGGACTTGCGGCCGGAAGAACAGATTACCACCCTGGTGGCGGCCCAGGTCTTTGATGACCGCCGTCACTTAATCATGGTTACCCGGGCAGGGGCGATTAAGAAAGTGGTTCTTTCCGCTTTTGACCATGTCCGCAAACCTGGTATCATAGCGATTAACCTGAAAGAGGGAGATGAACTGGTAGGAGTGGTCCGGGTAGACGGTGATGATCAGGTTATGATCGTTACCGCCCAGGGTTCATCCATCCGGTTTGATGAAAAACAGGTCCGCTCCATGGGCAGAACCGCTGCCGGGGTCAGGGCCATCCGCTTAAAGCAGGATGATTATGTGATCGGAATGGACAAATGCCGCCACCAGGCAGAAGTACTGCTGGTAACGGCCAATGGATATGGAAAAAGGACGTTATTAAAGGAATTCAGGCCCCAAAACCGGGGAGGGCGTGGTGTGAAAGCGATTAGCATTACCGAGCGCAATGGTCCCCTGGTGGGCTTTAAGATTGCCCTGCCCGAAGAGGAACTGGTCATTATTACCAGTGAGGGACATATCATCCGCATGCAGATCGAGGATATTTCCCGGCAGAAGCGGCAGTCCCGGGGGGTAAGGGTCATGCGCATCACCGATGAGGATCGGGTAGTGGGTCTGGCCCGATTTAAAATAGAAAAAGAGGTTTGAGCCCGGGTTCACCCCGGGGATGCCGAAAAATGTTTCCCCGGGCGAATTTTATTATATAATAACCTAGGAGCATATGGCGTGGATCAAGGCGGCTTTACAGAAGACCGCCGTTAATTAGGTTATACTGGAGGGACAAAATCATGACGGAAAAAGGAACCTATGTGGTTAAAACCGGCCTGGCACAGATGCTTAAGGGCGGAGTGATTATGGATGTGACCTCTGCGGAACAGGCCAAAATGGCGGAAGAAGCAGGGGCATGCGCAGTGATGGCCCTGGAACGGGTACCGGCAGACATAAGGTCCGCCGGAGGAGTCGCCCGCATGGCCGACCCCAGTGTGGTAATAAAAATCATGGAAGCCGTAACGATACCGGTCATGGCCAAGTGCCGCATCGGTCATTTTGTCGAGGCCCAGGTCTTAGAGGCCCTGGGGGTGGACTATATCGACGAAAGCGAAGTGTTAACCCCGGCAGACGAGAAGTTTCACGTGCACAAACATGATTTTAAAGTGCCCTTTGTCTGCGGGGCGAAAAATTTAGGCGAAGCCCTGAGACGGATCGGCGAGGGAGCGGCGATGATCCGGACCAAAGGGGAGCCGGGAACCGGAAATGTGGTGGAAGCGGTAAAACATATCCGCCAGGTCAATGCAGAAATCCGGTGGATCTGCAGTCTGCCTCAGGAGGAATTAATGGCAGCAGCCAAAGAAATACAGGCCCCTTATGAATTGTTGCAAGAGGTGGTCCGGCTACAAAAACTGCCGGTGGTCAATTTTGCCGCCGGGGGCATAGCAACCCCCTCGGATGCCGCCTTAATGATGCAGTTGGGCTGTGACGGCATCTTCGTGGGCTCCGGTATTTTTAAGTCCTCTGATCCCATGAGAAGAGCCCGTTCTATTGTCGCCGCTACCACCTATTATAATGATCCCCAGGTACTGGCGGAAATATCAAAAAACCTGGGTGAAGCCATGAGCGGCCTGGAAATCCGGACCATAAAAGAAGAAGAGAGGATGCAGGACCGTGGCTGGTAAGAGGGTTGGTATTTTAGCCCTGCAGGGGGCTTTTCTCGAACATGAGAGCGCCTTTAAAAGATGTGGGGCCCAGACCAGTCTGGTGCGCCGGGCGGAACAGATCAAGACCCTGGATGCCCTGGTGATCCCCGGGGGAGAAAGTACGGCCATGGGTACGCTGATGACCCGGTTTGGCCTGGACCAGGCCATTATCAGCAAGGCCCGGGCCGGCATGCCCGTTTGGGGAACCTGTGCCGGGATGATCCTGCTGGCCCGAGAGGTAGTCGCTTCCAAACAGCCCACCCTGGGCCTGATGGATATCGCCGTCAGGCGCAATGCCTTTGGTCGCCAGGTGGACAGCTTTGAGGCGGAACTGGTGATTGAAGGCATTGGCATAACCCGGGGCGTGTTTATCCGCGCTCCGTATGTGGAACGGGTGTGGGGGGAGACCAAGATTTTATGCGAATACCAGGAAAAAATTGTCATGGTGGAAGAGAACAACCTCCTGGCAACGTCCTTTCATCCCGAACTTACCGAAACCCTGGATATTCAGAAGTATTTTCTGCAAAAGGCCTGACAAAAAGCCCTTGCAAAAGGAAATACCCTATAATATAATTAGGCTCAAATGTTTGATTAAAGATAGTATAAAAAGCTGATGATGGGAAATAGTAGAAACCCGGGCGATTTCAGAGAGCTGGTGACAGGTGCAAACCAGTAGGGCCGGTTTCATACATCCATTCTCGGAAGCACCCTGTGAAAGCAGTCGCGGTGGAACCGTTAAAACCATCAAGGGGGTGTCAACAGCACCAACTAGGGTGGCAACGCGGGAACTAACCTCTCGTCCCTACTGGGACGGGGGGATTTTTGTATTATTTTTATATAAACAAACCCAATATAACCCAAACGAAGGAGGGTTTTCAGTATGGTAGGAGAGCAATTCTTGCTGGTTCCCGGGCCGACACCCATTCCCGATCGGGTATCAAGAGCCATGAGCAGGCCCATGATCAATCACCGGGGACCGGAATTCAGAGAGATATTAGAAGAAGTCACGGCCGAAGTGAAAAACATTTGCTGTACCCGGGACCACTTAATCATATATCCTTCATCAGGAACGGGAGCTCTGGAAGCAGCCGTTACCAATTTTATTTCCCCGGGAGATAAGGTATTAGCCATAACTATGGGTGTATTCGGGGAGCGCTTTGCCGATATAGCTGCCAGTTTCGGGGCCCGGGTAGAAAGAATGGCAGTCAAGTGGGGACAGGCAGCCGATCCGGACATGATCCGGGAGCGAATGTTAAAGGACCCCAACCGGGAAATCAAAGCCCTACTGGTAACCCATAATGAAACCTCCACCGGGGTATATAATGATATCAAAATGATCAGGGAAGCCATGGGGGAGCATCCGGCCCTCTTCATGGTAGATGCCGTGAGCAGCTTATCGGCTCTGGAGCTTAAAATGGATGCATGGGGCATAGACGTAATTCTGAGCGGTTCCCAAAAAGCTTTTATGATCCCTCCGGGACTGAGTTTTATGACCTTCAGCGAGCGGGCCTTAAAGGCCAGCCGGGAAGCCGACAATCCCAGGTATTATTGGGATGTTTCCCTGGGCCTGAAATATCTGGAAAAGGGCCAGACCGCTTTCACCCCGGCCATCTCCCTGTTTTATGGATTAAGAGAAGCATTAACCATGCTGAAGGAAGAGGGACTGGAGAACATTATTGCCCGGCATAAAAAATACCGCACCCTGGTTCGGACCAGTGTCCGGGCAATGGGATTAGAGCTCTTGGCGCACGATAATCATGCTTCACCATCCTTAACTTCTGTAATCGCCCCGGCCAGCCTGGGTTCCAATCGGGTGCGTCAATATATGTCGGAGAAATTCAATATCGTCATGGCAGGGGGACAGCAGCAGCTGGATGATGTCATTTTCCGTATCGGCCATCTGGGCTATATCCGGGAATTAGACCTCCTTTCCGTGATGGCGGCCCTGGAAATCACCCTGGCACAGCTGGGACATGACATTACCTTAGGGGTAGGAGTCAGCCGGGCTCAGAAGGTTATTCTGGAAAACATATAAAAACAAAATACGATCCTAAGGAAGGAGTATATACCATGAGCAGAAATAAAGTCATCGTAACGGAAAGAATTGCAGAAGAAGGCATTGACTTATTAAAGCAGGAACTGGATGTGAATTATTGTGACGGCATATCCAGAGGTGAATTATTAGATATCATCGATCAGTATGATGCCCTGGTAGTCAGAAGTGTAACCCAGGTAGACAAGGAGCTGGTAAGCCGGGGGAAAAAGCTGAAAGTGGTGGGACGTGCCGGTAACGGGGTCGACAATATCGATGTGGATACCTGTACCCGCCTGGGAATTATTGTGGCCAACACCCCGGACAGCAACACCATATCCGCAGCCGAACAAACCATCAGCCTGCTTCTGTCTACCGCCCGCAAGACCGCGGCCGCCAGCAAAACTCTGAAAGGCGGGATCTGGGATCGGAAGCCCTTCCGCGGGGTAGAACTTTATGGCAAGAAAGTGGGAATTGTAGGCCTGGGCCGGATCGGCTCCATGGTTGCCACCCGCTTAAAATCCTTCAATATGGAGGTCATGTCCTATGACCCCTATATTACCAATGAACGCTTTGAACGCTTCGGGGTTATAAAAACGCAGACCCTGGAAGAATTAATGCAGGAAGTGGATATATTAACCATCCATACCCCCAGGAACGAAGAAACCATGTATCTGATTGATGAAAAGATGCTGGACCTGGCCCGGGATGGTTTAATCGTGATCAACTGCGCCCGGGGAGGGATCGTAAAAGAAGAAGCCCTTAGGCTAGCCCTGGAAACCGGCAAGGTATGGGGGGCGGGCCTGGATGTGTTTGAACAGGAACCGGCCACGGAAAATCCATTATTCTCCTTCAGCAACGTAGTCTGCACCCCGCACCTGGGAGCGGATACCTATGAGGCCCAGCGCCGGGTGGGAGAAAATATTTCCGAACAGGTCATCAAAGCTCTCCGGGGAGAGCTGGTGCCCAACGTGGTCAACCTGCCGACCATGCTCAGTGATGAACTGAAATATTTACAGGCTTATATCGCCCTGGTGGAAAAAATGGGCAATATTTACTACCAGCTGGAGAAATCCCCCATAAGCAAAGTGGAGCTTACCTTCAGCGGCCCCATTGCCGAACATGAAACAGAAATCCTTAGCATCGGTTTTCTAAAGGGGATCATGGAACCGATTATGGGGGATAAAGTAAACTATGTTAATGCCCGTTTAATGGCGGAAGACCGGGGAATTGCAGTGTTTGACCGCAAAGAGGCCCAAAGCCCCAAGCGCTATAAAAATCTGATCACGGCCAAAATACAGAATAAAGAATGCAAGCTGGATTTGGAAGGGACCTTGTCCCGGGCCCGCTTACCCCTGTTGGTGGATTACAACGGCTATGAGATTGAGAGCACCCTGGAAGGATATGTGCTGGTGGTGGAAAATGAAGACCGGCCCGGGGTCATCGGCCCCTTTGCGTCTCTATTGGGAGAAGAAGGCATCAATATCGCTTCCATGAAAGTGTCTCGCAAAGACAAAGGGGGCATCGCCGTTATGATCGTTAATGTCGATCAAAAAGTGGATGAGCGGGTCTTAAACCGCTTATTATCCGTGGACGGGATCACCAGTGCCAAAATTGTACATTTTGTCTGAACAACAGGGGTTGAATTAGAGAGAAAATGGAGGATGAATCATGCTTGATACCAAAAAGATTAAGGCAGATCCCCTGCAGGTTAAGACCCGGTTGCAGCACCGCTCGGAGCCGGAAATCATCGACCGCTATATCGTGTTGGATGAAGAGCGGCGGCAGCTGCTGGGCCGGGTGGAAGAGCTGAAAGAGTATCGCAACAAGGCTTCCCATGAAGTGGGGAGGATGAAAAAAGAAAACCAGGATGCTGGGGAACTGATGGAAAAGGTGCGCATCATAGGGCAGGACATAAAAAACATCGACCAGGTCCTAAAAGAGGTGGAAGAGAACATTAACAACCTGTTGCTGAATATCCCCAATCTGCCCCATGAAACGGTACCTCCGGGAAGCGATGAAAGCGAAAATATTGAAATCAAGAAATGGGGGGAAGCACCCTGCTTTGACTTTGAACCCAAGGCCCATTGGGATATCGGGGTGGATTTGGATATCCTGGACTTTGAGCGGGCGGCCAAATTATCCGGAGCCCGGTTTACGGTCTACAAAGGATGGGGAGCGCGCCTGGAAAGAGCGGTTATCAACTTCTATCTGGATGTGCATGGCGAAAGCCACGGTTACCAGGAAATCTTTCCTCCTTTCATCGTTAATGCTGAAATCATGGAGGGAACAGGACAGCTGCCTAAATTTGCCAATGATATGTTCAAACTGGAAGGTAAAGACATGTATCTGATTCCCACCGCCGAAGTACCCCTGACCAACTTGTACCGGGATGAGATTCTGGACCAGAGCCAGTTTCCCATATATCTAACGGCCTATACCGCCTGCTTTAGAGCGGAAGCCGGCTCTCACGGCCGCGATACCCGGGGTGTGATCAGACAGCATCAGTTTAACAAAGTAGAACTGGTGAAATTTACCAGCGAAGAAACATCCTATGACGAACTGGAATCCCTGACCCGGGATGCGGAAGTAGTTTTGGAAATGCTGGGATTACCTTACCGGCGCATTCTTTTATGTGCCGGGGACATGGGCTTTTCCGCCGCCAAAACCTATGATCTGGAAGTGTGGATGCCCAGCTATAACGACTACAAGGAAATCTCCTCCTGTTCCAACTGCGAGGACTTCCAGGCCCGCCG
>PWPP01000118.1 GCA_003558625.1 Syntrophomonas sp. | reverse complement strand
CTGCCTTTAAGCTGGCTTTTATATTGGTTGTCTTCTGCATAAATTCCTTAAACTGATGGGGGTCTAAAGACTGGGGTCCATCAGATAGTGCCTCACTAGGATTTTGATGCACCTCAACAATTAATCCGTCACAGCCAGCTCCCACCGCGGCCAGGGACATAGGTATCACCAGATTGCTTTTTCCTGTTCCGTGACTAGGATCCACGACAATAGGCAAATGAGTCAGTTGTTTGATAATGGGGACGGCACTTAAATCCAGGGTATTTCTGGTGTAATTTTCAAATGTTCGTATCCCCCGCTCACACATAATAACCTGGTCGTTGCAGCTGGAGATAATATATTCTGCTGCCATAATCCATTCTTCAATACTGGCAGAGGGTCCCCGCTTTAGCAGGATGGGCTTATCGATCGTCCCCAGTTCCCGCAGCAAAAAGAAATTTTGCATGTTTCTGGCTCCCACTTGCAATATATCGGCATAATCCGCAACCATTTTAACCATGCGGGTATCCATAACTTCAGTGACGATCGGCAACCCTGTTATCTCTCTGGCTTCTGCCAGGATTTTCAGGCCTTCTTCTTCTAATCCCTGGAAGGAATACGGTGAAGTGCGGGGCTTAAATGCTCCACCTCTTAGCATATCAGCACCCAAATCCTTTAAGATCCGGGCAATCTCTAAAAATTTTTCCCGGCTTTCCACGGCACATGGCCCGGCAATAATCTGTAGACTCCCATCACCAAAGGCCTTTTGACCCACATTAATGATCGTAGGTTGGTCTTTAAATTCCCGGGATGTCAGTTTGAAGGGATTTAGAATGGGGACGACTTTTTCCACTCCGGCCAGGGTGGCTAAAAGCTCCATAACCAATTCATTGCGTTCCCCAATACCTCCAATAATGGTTCTTTCTACTCCCCGGGAAGGATGGGCCTGAAATCCTTCATCTTTCAACCTCTGAATGACCGCTTCGATTTCTTTTTCGTCCGCTCTTCTTTTCATTACAATAATCATGTCCATTCCTCCTTTGCTGGAGGTGAGAAACAGCTAAAAAGCCATCAGCGAAAAACACCAATGGCCGGATATCGTCCGTATCTGATTCCCACCATTCTACCATACTACATATTCAATACAATCCTACCTTCCTACAGTTTTGATGATAACAAATTATCTGCCGGGGGAGCAAGTATATTTAACACATAATTATGATAGCTGCTGGTGGGATCAATTATTGAGCAGCATAGATTATTGCAAAGCACTTTTTATGTCACAGGATCCACCTAAAAGAACCAGATAATCCCCGTCCATCAGAATTTCTTCCCCACCGGGGTTTAAAATGACTTGGCCTTTACGCCTGATAGCTACGACGGTGATCCCATATATATTGCGCAGGTCCAACTCAGCTATCGTTTTTCCGATTACCGGGGAGTTATGATCTATTCTGTAACTGTTAAAATCCAGTTCATCAATATATCGCGTCAAGACCTGAAATTGTATATCCTTTTTGTTGATACTGCGAAACATATCGTAGTCGGCACTGCGAATTTCATGGATAAATTTCTCGATATCATTCTGGGGAACCATATAGCGGGCCAGGACCCGGGAAAAGATTTCTACCGAGGTTTCATACTCTTCCGGTATGACTTCATCGGCGCCGATCAGGTGCAGGTCCTCCATATCAGCCACAAACCTGGTTCTTACGATAATGTGGAGACTAGGGTTAAGATGCCTCGCGATGGCCGTTATTCTACGACAGGCTACAGCATCATGGATGGCAACCACCATAATTTTGGCGTTACCGATCCCTGCATGTTTCAGGACCATTTCCTGGGTGGCATCCCCGAAAAAAATCGGCTCCCCTTTAATCTTTTCCGCAATCACCACATCCGGGTTGATTTCCAAAATGATGTAGGGGATGTTGGCAGCGGTTGCTGCCCGGGATAAATTTCTCCCATTTAAGCCATACCCCACAATAATTAAATGCTCTTCGTTATCTAAGGCCCCTTCTCCGTCGTTATTGGTTTGCATTGTTCCCTGGGCCAGACGGGGAGGTATTTTTGCTTTTGAAACAGCATAGGCAACCCTCGGGGCTATATTCATTAAAAACGGGGTTAACATCATGGTAAATATGGCCGCTGCTAAAAAACCCTGGTAAAGTTCTAAATTAATAAGATTATATTGCAGCCCGCTTTGAGATAGAATAAATGAAAATTCCCCCACCTGACAAAGACCAAATCCGACTAGAATTGCTGTCCGCAGAGGATAGCCCATAAGTATTCCCGCCAGGGCGGCAATAATGGCTTTTCCCACCAACAGGGCAACTACCATGACCAGCACAGTTCCAGCATGCTCCAAGACCACACCGACATTTAAGAGCATTCCAATGGATACAAAAAACAGGCTGGTAAAGGTATCAATAAAGGGCAAAATATTGGATAAAGCCTGTTGGCTGTATTCTGATTCAGATATAATCAAGCCTGCCAGAAAAGCACCCAATGCCAAAGATAACCCAATGCTGTTGGTTAACCAGGCGGTAGCAAAACAAATTACAATAATACTAAGTAAAAACAGTTCCCGGCTCTGGGTACAGGCGATCCGGTAGAGGACACGGGGTAATATATATACTCCCATAAACAGCAATAAAAGCATGACCCCGATTCCTTTTAAAAACATCCCCCCCAGGGGCTCCGGGGTAACAGAGGAGGCAGCCAGAATTGGAGCAAGGAGCATCATGGGGACGACAATAATATCCTGGTATATAAGGATACCCACCTTCATTTTACCATGGGGGGTAGCCAATTCTGACCGCTCTCCCAGCTGCTTCAATACGATGGCGGTACTGCTCAATGAAACCATGAAGCCAAGAAATAGTGCCTGGTTAAAGGGCAATCCCAGGCCCCGAGCAATTAAAAAAGCCATTAGAACGGACAATCCAACCTGTATGCTGCCCCCCATGACCACCGATTTTTTAATGCTCATCAGGTTTTTAAAAGAAAACTCGATGCCGATGCTGAATAATAAGAAGATAATCCCGATCTCTGCCAATAACTCCACCTGGTGAATGGTATCGATAACCCCTATTCCATGGGGTCCGGCGATAATCCCTGTTAGCAAAAATCCAACGATGGAGGGAAGTTTGATGCGGTGGCAAATATAAACTACCACCACTGCCAGGGCAAAGATGGTAACGATATCATTCAGTAATGAAAAATCCATGTCCATAATAGTACCTTTCTCATGAATGGTTTACCTCATTTATTATAACCCAATTGCACTCTTTTATATGCTATGATGACCCTAAGAGCTTGCATTTATGCTGTCTTTTTATTTATAACCGTTCTCCTGGAGGGTGGCACGAATATGTTAAGAGAATTTAAAGACATCCTGTCCGAGGTGGTTCAGGCCATTCTCCCCGTCACTGTAACCGTATTGGTTTTACAGTTTGCCTTGTTAAGTATGCCCTTAAAATCCTTATTTCAGCTCTTAATAGGAGCAGGTTTTATCATGCTGGGTTTGGCTCTTTTTTTGTATGGCATCAGAATCGGCCTCCTGCCTATGGGGGAAGCAATCGGTTCTCAATTGCCCAACTGGGGTTCCGCCCTGGTGGTCGTGAGTGTTGCCTTCGTTTTGGGCTTTGCGGTTACGGTTGCAGAACCCGATGTCCGGGTTCTGGCCTTTCAGGTAGACATGGTTTCTGAAGGATATATCGGTCGAAATCTCCTTGTTTCCGTAGTAGCATTAGGTATAGCTATTTTTGTGGCTTTGGCCATGTTGAGGATTATCCTGGGAATTCCTATGGCTTATATTTTAATTGCGGGATATTCGGCCATTATGGTCCTATCTTTCTTTACTCCTCCCCAGTTTGTTCCGGTGGCTTTTGATGCCGGGGGAGTAACTACCGGACCTATGACCGTACCTTTTATTTTGGCATTGGGTATTGGTTTAACTTCGGTGCTTTCCGGAAAATCAAATTTATCCAATAGCTTTGGTCTTATTGGCCTGGCCTCCATCGGTCCGGTCCTGGCAGTACTTCTTTTAGGGGTGATTTTTGCTTGAATAATAAACTGGTGATTTTCCAAGGATTTGAACATGTCCTGCTGGAGGTGCTGGTGGCTTTAACCCCCCTATTGCTGTTTTTTTTCTTTTTCCAGGTATTCTTTCTAAAATTTGAATGGACTTATGTGAAGAAGTTATTAGTCGGCATCGTCATGACATTTATAGGCCTGGCCCTGTTTCTGCAGGGAGTATATATAGGCTTTTTCCCGGTAGGTACAGCCCTGGGAGAAAACCTGGGCAGTCTACCCAATAAGTGGATCCTGATCCCCATCGGCTTTGTTCTGGGCCTGGTGGCCACCCTGGCTGAACCCGCTGTCCGCATTCTTTGCTCCCAGGTAGAAGAAGTATCCAGCGGGTATGTCAAAGATAAAATCATGTTAATGACCCTGGCTCTTGGTGTAGCAGCATTTACCGCTTTAGCCATGGCAAAAATCATATATGGGATTCCCCTGCAATATATTATTATTCCGGGATATATTTTGGCTTTGATCATGCTTAAATTTTCCGATACCGCATTTATTGCCATTGCGTTTGATTCAGGGGCCGTAGCAACTGGACCTATGACCGTTACTTTTATTATGGCTGTGGCTATAGGCGTGGCCACAGTAATGGAGGAGCGAGATGCTGTTATAGACGGGTTCGGACTGGTGGCCCTGGTAGCCCTGGCCCCGATTCTTTCAGTAATGGCATTGGGTTTACTATACCGTGAAAAGGAGGAGGATCAATGATGGTCCTAAAGGATTCGCATGATCTGATTATTACCGTGGTTAAGAAAGGATGGGCGGATAAGATTGTAAAAACGACCAAAAAAGCCGGAGCTGAGGGTGCAACCATCCTTCATGGCCGGGGAACAGGCATCCATGAACAGAAAAAACTATTGGGTATCGCCATAGAACCGGAAAAGGAAATCGTGTTGACCATTGTGCCCAAAGAAATAACCGATCTGGTTATAGACAGCATCGTCAATCAATGCGACATGAATAAACCGGCTACCGGTATTTGTTTCGTTATCGGTATAGATAAAGTGGTAGGGATCGCCCACTTGTTATGTGCATTGCCACAGGAATAAGATATGATCCTCAATTGCTAAAGGCATGATCAGAATGTTGCCCTTACTTGATCTGTTTTTGGTAAAGGCGGGACAGGTCCTAAATCTCACGGTACAACCGGTAAAATCTGTCCGGGGTTAATGATTGCGGGCCATCCGAAAGGGCCCGGGAAGGATTCGGATGTACTTTTACTATGAGACCATCTGCTCCTGCAGCTATGGCAGCCCGGGCCACCGGAGGGACCAATGGTGATTTTCCGGTGGCATAGCTGGTGTCTGCGATCACAGGCAGGTGGGATAACTCCTTGATAAGCGGTATCGCGCTGATGTCAAATGTATCCCGGGTATAGGGTTCAAAGGTCCTGATACCCCTCTCGCACAAGATAATCTTTTTGCTGCCTCCATACATGATATATTCAGCAGCCAGCAGCCATTCTTCTATAGTCGCTGAGTCCTCTTTTAAGAAGAACCGGCTTGTCCTGTTTTTCCAACGCTTCCAGCAGTGGATAATTCTGCATATTCCTGCTGCCTGCCTGCAGAACATCTTCGTGAAGCAGAAAAAATCCCGTCACTTGTATCTTCAGCTTGACTATGCTTAAAGCCTGACCAAAAGCTGACTGCTATGGCATCTTTCTGTCACTGTGCATAAACGTATTATGACATATTTTAAAAAAATCCGGCCATGTGCCCCGTTGCTTTTTTTGTGTTATATTTTACATAATCATTTCACATCTACTCTCTGATTTTTTTGATCAAAAAAAAGGTAAAGGAGTTGGCACCAATCATGCATCCCCTAAAAATAGTATTATGTCAGATGAAGGTAGGGGCTAAAAAGGATACAAATCTCACCCGGGCGCAAGAGATGCTGCAGGAAGCGGCATCCCGGAAGGCCTCACTGGCCATACTGCCGGAAATGTTTAATTGTCCTTATGAGGCCAGACATTTCCCGGATTATGCAGAGCCCTATCCCGGTAAAACCACTGAATTTTTAGCTGCCATGGCCCGGGAATTAAATCTGGCCATCGTGGGCGGTTCTATTCCGGAAAAAGATGCTGCCGGCAATATTTATAACACCAGCTACACCTTTAATAATAAGGGTCAGCTGATCAATCATTACCGGAAAATTCATCTCTTCGATATCGATATTCCCGGTCAAATTACCTTCAAAGAGTCAGATACATTAAGCGCCGGTAACCAGATAAATGTTTTTACCCTGGCAGGTGTTTCCCTGGCCACCGTGATCTGTTATGATATCCGATTTCCTGAGCTTATCCGTTTGGCAACCTTAAAGGGCGCCCAGGTGTTAATAATCCCTGCTTCTTTTAATCTTACCACCGGTCCCTTGCATTGGGAACTTTTGATGCGCTGCCGGGCAGTAGACAACCAGTGTTATATCATGGCAGCATCAGCCGCCAGAAACACCGAAGCCAGTTACCAGGCCTGGGGACATTCTCTGGTTATAGATCCCTGGGGTAGAATTCTGGCTGAAGCCGGGGAAAGTGAAGCCCTGATAGAAACCGAAATCGATTTGGGTTATTTGGAAAAAATTCGGCAGGAACTCCCCCTGCTGAAACACAGAAGAACAGATTTATATCAAATCAGCTGCCAGGAGGGATTAAAATGAAGTTTCACACGGAATACCTGTGGTTTAACACCACCAAGAGACGGGAATATATTCGTATTACCGATCAAGTGAGAACCGAATTGCATAAGACTAAAATCCGGGATGGTATGGTTCTGGTCAGCGCCATGCATATTACAGCAGGAGTATTTGTAAATGATCATGAATCAGGCTTTATGTCGGATCTAGACCAGCTGTTGGAGAGGTTGGCTCCCCTGGGAGCAGAATACAAACATCATCAAACCGGAGAAGATAACGGGGATGCCCATTTAAAAAACATCTTGGTCCACCACCAGGTTGTGATCCCTGTTACCAACGGGGATTTAGATCTGGGTCCCTGGCAGGAAATATTTTATGCCGAATTTGACGGACGCAGGAGAAAACGGCTGGTTATAAAAATAATGGGAGAGTAGAAAATCCTATCACTTCTTATGGATTAAGTCCTGTCGTAAAGCCTGGGCCTTTTTTAAATAAATATGCGTAATCTCTTCCTGAGACTTGTCCGTATTTACATGCAACATCACCCGAATACAAAGGGGCAGGGCGCCCGGCACTTCTATTTCCTGAAAACATAGTAAAGGCACCAGGTCCCATCCCATAGCACGGGCAGCTTCCGCCGGAAATACCGACCTTATGTCCTTGGTTACGGTAAAGAGTATGCTGGCAATATCTTGCCGGGCAAAATTATTCTCTTTTTGCATTGCCAACAACAATTCACGGGTTGCGATCAAAACTTCATCGGCTTTATCTTCAACTACCGTTGTGGCTCCTCTAATTCCCCTAACTACCATCCTGCAATCCAGCCTTTCTTTGTAGCATTTTGCTTAAGTTACCGCCCGATGCCCCAGTCCGATTGCTACCTCATCTAAATGCAGCAGGCCTATTCCCATAAAAATAGCTACACTGATATGATCCTTATAACGGGCAATCCCAATTTTTCCGCCTACATTCAAACCTAATGCTTTTGGCATTATTTGGGTAACAGCTTCCCTGGCTGCTCCAGCCACGGCTCCTTCATCAGAATGTGTATCTTTAATAACACCCTCTCTTTTTGAAGCCACCACCGCCCGCTCTACAATTTTAGCAACGGAATTAATAAATTCCCCGCCATAGTCTACAGCTACGACTTTTATTTTATACTTATCATATTTATCTTTCTTGAGTTGATTTTCTTCCTGCCTGCTTGTAGTCAGGGCTACCTGGATGGCAGCCGTCGCTACTAATTTGCTCCCCACTTCCATGTTTTTCTTACCGCCTTCTGCTTTTTTATTCATTTTACTACATATTGGTCATTGAAAACCATAACCTGGTAACTGGAGGGCAAATTCGCAGCTTCATGTTTCTATTCACTTTTTCTTTGTTGACATCATTGTTTTAGGAATGGTTCTGCCTTCAAATGAGAATTTAGGCCTTGATGCTGTTAAGAATGGCAAATGACAGCGCAGCAGCGCCATAACCGTTATCTATATTCACTACCCCTATACCTCCGGCACAGGAATTAAGCATTGCCAGTAAGGCTGCCATCCCATGGAAACTGGCCCCGTAGCCAACACTGGTGGGAACGGCAATCACCGGGCGGCGGGTTAACCCCGCTACAACACTGGGTAGAGCTCCCTCCATTCCTGCTACCACAATCACAACCTGGGCTTCGTTAATAACCCCGATTTTATCGAATAAGCGGTGGATCCCGGCAACACCAACATCAAAAACCCTCTGTACCTGAACGCCCATCAATTCCAGGCACACAGCCGCTTCTTCAGCGATGGGAATATCGGAAGTGCCGGCAGTCAACAAGGCTACCTGGCCCAGGGTTGCCGGTTTTTTTTCCTGCCAGTAAATGATACGAGCCCGGTCATGGTATCGGAGCTCAGGGATTTTATCCCGGAGCTGTCTGAAAACCATGATATCTGCTTTGGTTCCAATAACCGTCTGGCTGCTATGCATCATGGCCTGAAATATTGCCACCAGTTGCTCCAGTTCTTTACCGGGACAATATACAACTTCAGGCATGTTTTTTCTCATTTCCCGGTGATGGTCTAAACAGGCAAAGCCCAAATTTTCAAAGGGCAGATTCTTCAATTTAACGTAAGCTGCTTCGACATCCAGGTCCTGGTTTTTTACCTCCCGGAGAATGGTTCGGATCCGTTCCTGGTCCATGGCACTCACTTCCCTTATCTTTCATATAAGACTTGTTGGTGTTTTCGGTAGTGGCTATGTTCTCCCAGGCAAATATTGCCTTTCAGCTTGCAGATTTTCTGGGCCAACAGCTACGCTGAAAATAGTACGCCCTTTGTTCATTAAAGAATTCCAGGGGTGCAGGCAGGGCCAGACCCTCTCCGGCATCTGGGGGCAAGATTACCTCACCCGATTAACTACCAGTGCCGCCTTGCATATTCTATACCCGCTAAAAAAGCTTTGCGATTTGACTTAATAAATTCGTCTGATTTACCATGAAATATCTGGGAGAAGTTCTCCAGGGCTTTATCAATATCTACGATACCTGTTTTTTCTATATAAGCCCCCAGCAATACCATGTTGCCCGAGCGCTCATTGTCTAAACCTTCCAACAACTTGTTTACTTCTAGTTCATAGATCAACAAATCCTCTCTGGCCGGTTTCCGGTCTACCAGAGAGGAGTTGATCACCAATGTACCCCGGGACATTATTTTTCCTTCGAATTTATCCAGCGAGGGACGATTCATGATCACTGCCATGGCAGGACTATCGGTTAATGGGGAGCTTATTTCTTCGTCTGAAATGGTAACCAGACAATTGGCAGTTCCTCCACGCATTTCTGCTCCATAGGATGGAACAAAAGCTACTTCCTTGCCTGAATTCAAAGCCACGTGGGTTAAAAAATTCCCCATTGATAAAACACCCTGGCCGCCAAAGCCAGCAAATAATACCTGTTTTTCCACCGTCGCTTTTACGCCTCCTTCTTGCTCACGAAATCACCCAGAGGATAATAGGGAATCATTTCTTGCTCCAACCATTTTAGCGCTTCTAAAGGATTCATGCCCCAGTTGGTGGGACAAGTTGATAAAATCTCAACCATCGAAAAACCTTCCCTGTTCTTTTGCGTTTCAAGAGCTTTTTTAATCGCTTTTTTTGCTTTTATGACATTAGCCGGATTATGCAGGGAAACCCGGCTAATATAGGCTGAACCTTGATTCAAAGCCAATATTTCAGCCATTTTGACAGGGTACCCCGAATCCTCTTTTTTGCGGCCGTAAGGAGAAGTAGTCGTTACCTGACCCAATAATGTAGTAGGAGCCATCTGTCCACCGGTCATGCCATATATGGCATTATTCACAAAAAACACCGTGATTAATTCGCCCCGGATGGATGCATGCATAATTTCACCTAATCCAATGGAAGCCAGATCTCCATCTCCCTGGTAAGTAAAAACCGTGTTCTGGGGCAATAACCTTTTTATACCGGTAGCCACCGCCGGCGCCCTACCATGAGCCGCTTCCAGCATATCGCAATTAAAATAATTGTATGCTAAAACAGCACAACCCACAGGACAAATACCGATAGTTTCTTCTCTGATCTGCAATTCATCCATAACCTCGGCAATTAAGCGGTGGATGATGCCGTGGGTACATCCGGGACAGTAATGGTATTTGGCCTCCGTCAGGCTTTCTGGCTTTTTCGCAACGACTTTCATAATATTATTTTATCTCTCCTTCCACCATCTGGGCCAGCCGGCGGGTAATTTCCTGGGGACTGGGTACAGACCCGATTCGTCCCATGAATTCTACGGGTGCCATGCCATTAACAGCTAAACGGACATCTTCTATCATTTGTCCCATGCTAATCTCAATAGAAATAAATTTTTTCACCTGCGGGGCCGCTTGATGAATAACCTCATCAGGAAAGGGCCATAAAGTAATCGGTCTGATCAGGCCCATTTTCATTCCTTGCTGGCGCAACTCCATTATCGCTTTTTTGGCCACCCGGGAAAGCAGGCCAAAGGCGACAACAATGTAATCCGCATCTTCAATCATAAAGGTTTCCGCTTTTTTTTCGCTTCTTTTTATTTCCTGATATTTATCAGATAAGATCATATTTCTTTGCTCCAAGACATCGGGTGAGAGGTGCAATGTGTTAATTATATTGGGTTTCCTGTTTTTGCAACCATCGGTTGCCCAGGGTTTATCGGTTAACAGAGGCACACTTTCCCTCTGGATGACGGGTTCCATCATCTGCCCCAGCGTTCCTTCAGCCATTATCATAACAGGAATGCGGTAGTGATCGGCCAGGGCAAACCCTTCAATGGCAAAATCCATCATTTCCTGGACATTATTGGGAGCGAGAACCATAATATGATAGTCTCCATGTCCCCCGCCCCGGGTTGCCTGGAAGTAATCAGACTGAGCCGGCTGAATCCCCCCCAATCCGGGTCCCCCCCGGGATATGTTCACTAACAGACAAGGCAGTTCCGCTTCGGCCAGAAAAGAAATTCCTTCTTGTTTGAGACTCATGCCGGGTCCAGATGTTGCAGTCATAACCCTGGCTCCGGTTGCAGCTGCCCCATACACCATATTTATAGCTGCCAGTTCGCTTTCAGCCTGTAAAAACACCCCTCCAAGCAGTGGTAATTTGCGTGCCATGTATTCGGCTATTTCACTTGAAGGTGTGATGGGATAACCAAAATATGACCGACATCCGCCATCTATGGCCCCTTGGGCTAAAGCCTCGTTTCCTTTCATAAGTACCTTCTTCATACCATTACTCCTTTAATACTGTTATCACTGAATCTGGACACATCATGGCACATATCCCGCATCCATTGCACATTTCAGCCTTAATAAGGGTTACGGGATTAAACCCCAAAATATTTAGGCGATGTTTATCCATGCCCAGTGCTTCACGGGGACAAAAATAAACACACAGCTCACAGGCTTTGCATCTTGCAACATCAAATTCTAGATACCCTTGGGCCATTTTTGTTCCTCCCTTGTCAAATTGCTAAAGCCAATGAGGCCGCAAATATAACGTGATTTTTTTTAATATGCTTTTATATTCGGGGGAGAATGCTGCGAAAAACTTTTCTTCTACCGTTAAAAAACGCAGGGGTAAATCCAAAGCAGTGGCGTAATCCACCACTCTCCGGTGCCCCTTTGCAATAATTTCTTCCGTGGTTTCCTCAACCAAATTGGGATTGCTGACTATACCCGTAAAATGAAGCCGGCTGGCTTTTTCCAGCTTGTTTTTTAGGTTTAGAACATCGTTTAGTTCCCGGGCAAAGGGCCTGTAGGGATTTAAAACCAGCAGGAATTCATAATCCCGGTTCTTTACATCCTGGCTTAGATAGCCTAAAACTAAAGCGCCCACTTCATCACCGGCAATATCAAGGACCATGTTCATATCCTGTTTTAAATAGGAAATCATGTGGGGGGGGATCTGAGGAACATCGCCAAAAAAAAGATCACCTTCTGGTGATAGAAGTTTTATCCCCTTTTGCAACAGGCTGTCTTTAAGATCCCGGGATACAAAAAAAGGGTTAACAAAATCCAAATCAGCTAAAATTACCTGATGATCATGAGTATGCTTTGCTAATGCATAATTTAGAGCTATTTCCGATTTGCCACTGCCAAAACCACCAGAAAATATTGTAATTTTACCCAATTTCTTTACCCTTTCATATCTTATTATTCACTGAGTAATAAGATAGACCAGAATAAAGGGAAAAGCAATAATAAAAATGCATTTTTATGAATAAAGCGCTTAAATTCCCTTTATTTCGCAGCAAATATGGTTTTTGGGGCATAAAAAAGGGAGGATTTCCCTCCCTTCCCATTAAATAATACATAGTTGAAGCCATGGACGTATCTCTAGGCCCTTCCAATGCAACCCGATTGCTGGCAAGCTTACTATTTCCAGTTCTCGTTTTTTTTCTCAAGATATTCTTTATAATTTTTCAGCTCTTCGCCAATCTTAAAAAACAGCTTCTCCATTTCTACTTTTTTTAAGGTAAATTCCTCCGGCTCCAGGATTTCTACCGTCCTAAACTCTTCCTGCATAAAAAATTTCAACGTCTCTTCAATGCTATCGGATAGAAACGTTATCATGACCGGTGCATATGCAACGGGCTTGTTTTTTATGTCATCAAAAACGGTATAGATCTCCTGGCTCATATCTATATCCTCAATATGTATAGCCTGTAAAGGCACATTTCGAAGCATGGTGACTTTTTGCTGTCTGATCTCATCAGCTGCCTGTTCAACATGTTTACCCCCAAAACCAAACTTTCCCGTCTTGCCATGGCTCATATAATCCAATCGAACTTTAATCCTTAACCGGGCCAAAACTTCAACCCCTTCCCGCAAAAATATAACCTTTGGGTTCTTGAATACCATTCATATCATTTTCCTTATATTACCTTAAATTTGTCCAAAAAATAAGGTCATTTAGACAATAAGAGGAAATATATCAAAAAATGTACCGTTCCCTACCTTCTGTTTATTCTTTCCTGGTTATGTTCTATTTCTCCCCGGGCCAGACGGATTAGTTCCGCAACTTCATAATCAACTAATTCTCGGTACTCACCAGCTTTTAATCCCTGCAAGGTCAAAAAGGCAAATCCGGTTCTTTTTAGATGCAAAACCGGTTTCCCCAGGGCTTGCATCATTCGTTTTACTTGCCTCTTCCTCCCTTCGTGTATCGTGATTTCCACCAACGTCCGATCCTTTTCCTGCCTTATAACATCCACCCGGTCGGCACTGGTTAAACCCTCTTCCAGTACAACCCCTTTTTTTAATTGCCCTAACTTCTCCCGCTCCAAAGATCCTTTTACCCATACTTCATACTTCTTGCGGATTTTATATCGCGGATGAAGCATTAAATTGGTAAACTCACCATCATTGGTCAATAATAGCAAACCCTCTGTGTCATAGTCTAAACGACCCACCGGATAAATTCTGACCGAAATATTTTTTAATAAGTCTAGTACCGTGGACCGGTAATATGGATCTTTCACAGAGGATAGATAATTTGCGGGCTTGTAGAGCAATACATATATTTTGGGTTCCAAGGCTACCATCTGGCCATTTACTTCTATACGATCCTGCTTTTCATTGATCCTGGCTCCCAGTTCAGTTACCACTTGCCCGTTTATTTTAACCCTACCCTGAATAATTAGGTTTTCCGCTGCACGCCGTGATGCAACCCCGGCATGAGCCAGATATTTTGCTATGCGCATTCTGCACCTACCTTTTTCTCTTTGCTGCGGTCTGAAAATACGTTAGTATGTAAGCATGATTTCATTGTCTTTCTATTATATATTACTATCACCAAGTTTAGATAAAGGAGTATACAGAGTTGACTTATGAAGATAAAGCCCTGGGAGCTTTGTTAGGCCTTGTCTGTGGCGATGTTATAGGAACCCTGACAAAAACAATCCCCCCGGACAAGATGCCTGAGAAAATGGACCACCTACAGGACATTTCTGCAATGGACCCTCTAGCCTCATTCATCACCCGGGGAAGCCCTGAGAAACAAATGAATCAGGTGCAAAGAGCTATAAATCACATAACACTCCCCGGTCTTTATAGCCTTCATGCCCAGCAAGCACTGATTATAATGGAAACATTGCAATTGCACCAGAAAATAGACCTTGGTTATATGGCCGGAATTTATCTGCAATGGGCCCGCTACCAAACCCGGAATCCCCTGGGTCTGTTCCGGGGAGAAGACCAGGCCTTTAAAAAATTTTTAAACAGGCTTTTAGGTTTTATACCCCCCCATGAATCTGGAGTACATGGTTTTGATATGGCAGCGGCAGCAAAAATTGCTCCCTTAGGGATTTACTATGCTCATAATGACATGGAATTAATCAAGGCCATAACAGAATGCACTATTATCACACACCGGGATATCAGGTCCATCGCCTTAGCAGCGGTAGTAGCTTATACCATTTCCTGTCATGTTTTTAACGCTCCCCCAATCAGAAATACGTCCTTTTTAAAGGCCTTATACCGGTTCATATATGAAGCAGAATTACAGATAAGCGAACATCCCATGGTATATTGGAGCGAAACCACCCGGCATGAAGTTTCAGAAGCCATTCGCACATTAGCCGATCTCCTCCATAGCCCTTCCCCCGAGACCGGGATCAGAATGGAACCGGGGAAACCAACAAGTAATTTTCGGGCTTCTGCTTCTGCCCTGGAGTCCTTTATGCCCATCTTCTCCCGTTTTCTGGTAAGTGGTGACGGCTTCGCCGGGGCATTGTCAGATGCCGTTAAAGAAGCAGAAAATCCTGCCGCCACCGGAGCTATGAGTGGAGCTTTATACGGTGCCAGTCTGGGCCGGGATAAGATACCGTCCCGCTGGTTGAATCAGATTTACCATATCCTGCCCATAACAAACCGCGCCCAGGCACTGATCAATAAAACCGGTCCGGTTAATGGCCTCGGTTCCTTATATGAATTAGAAAAAACCCTTTGCTCCCTGCAGAATGACTATCGAAAAAAATGCCGGTCACGCTTTGAAAAATTCTTTCCTTTTAAGCTTTAATCAGAATAGCATGGCATTTTTCTGTAGAATAAATTAAAATGACAATGATCCTAGTGTGTTTTATGAAACATGATAAACCGGCATTATTCGCCAGACCAATCATGCACCGGCAAATATTTATGTCGATAACCGTAATGAGTATAAGAAAGGCAGGTGAATAAC
This sequence comes from Syntrophomonas sp., assembly GCA_003558625.1. Lineage (GTDB taxonomy): Bacteria > Bacillota > Syntrophomonadia > Syntrophomonadales > Syntrophomonadaceae > PWPP01. Next base: position 20,334 of record PWPP01000118.1, on the reverse strand, counting down.
CTGGGTTTCAGGCAGTTTAGAAAACATCTGCTTTCAGGGCATGAGTTGCACATAGTTTGGGCCTTTTGATTTTCTCAAGAACGAGCTCCAGCTCCCCCTTTTAAATCTTCTTCCTGAAAAAGTGGCTCCATTGTGATTAGTGAACTGCCTTCGCAATGACAAATGAAGTGTTAAACCTCATGGATTTTAAATTTGATGAAACCGGGATATATCATGAAAAAAAAGGTTAACAAAGAGATAATAGAAAAAGCTGTGAAAATGATCCTAGAAGGCATCGGAGAAGACCCACAAAGAGAAGGGCTTATAGATACCCCCGAACGGGTTGCGAAAATGTATGAAGAAATCTTTAGCGGGATTCACAGCGAACCCCGGGAACTTTTACGGGTATATTTTTCAGAACATCATGATGAACTGGTATTGGTTAAAAACATCCCGTTGTATTCTATGTGCGAGCATCACTTGCTGCCTTTTTTCGGTCAATGCCATGTGGCCTATATTCCACGAGGGGGGAAAATAGTTGGCATCAGTAAGCTCGCCCGGGTCGCTGAAGCTTTTGCCAAACGCCCCCAGCTTCAGGAAAGACTTACTTCCCAAATTGCGGACTGCCTCAACCGTGAAATAAATCCCTTGGGAGTTGCGGTGGTTATCGAAGCTGAACACATGTGTATGAGTATGAGGGGTATAAAAAAGCCAGGCGCTCTGACCGTTACTTCAGCAGTCCGGGGCTTGTTTGAAACACGATTACAAACCAGGGCCGAGGTGTTTTCCCTGATTAATAAAACCGTTTAAAATGAATAGAGCTTCCAGGCTTTACTTTTATGACATCCAAAAAGGGGGATCATAATCCCCCTTCATACAATCATCATACCATTTCTTCCAGGTCTACCCTCCAAAAAAACGGACTTTGGCCTCTGAAGACGCCGCTTTAAAAAAGACCCACAATCTTGCCGTCTGGTAAAATATCAATTTTTTCTGCACTGGGATGCTTACTCAAACCGGGCATGGTCAGGATAGATCCCGCCAGGGGGACAATAAAACCTGCTCCGGCCGATAATCCAACTTCCCTAACGGTAATATCAAAGTGAGATGGCCTTCCTTTAAGGCTGGGGTCGTCAGATAAGGAATATTGGGTTTTGGCCATACATATGGGAAGATCCCCATATCCCATGGCTTCATACTGACTTATCGACTTGTCTGCCTTGTCCGAGTATTTTACTTCATCAGCTCCATAAATCTGGCGGCAAATGCTTGCAATTTTCGTTTTGAGGGGTTGCTCCAAAGCATACGTGTAATGAAAGCTGCCTGGCTTATCCGCCGCCATTATAACCTTTTGAGCCAGTTCTGTGCCCCCGGCGCTGCCTGAAGACCAAACCCTGGAAACCGCCACTTCTGCTCCCTCATGATTACATCTCTCAACTATCAGATTTATTTCATCTTCGCTGTCAGTGGGGAATTCGTTCAGGGCTACCACTACGGGGATGCCAAACCCTTTTATGTTGTCCAGGTGTTTTTCCAGGTTGGCCATGCCACGTTTTACTGCCTCCAGGTTTTTTTCGTCCACATCACTCTTTTCCACTCCCCCATGAATCTTTAAAGCTCGAATACTAGCAACGACTACTGCAGCATCCGGTTGAAGCCCGCCATACCTGCATTTTAGGTTAAAAAATTTCTCCGCTCCCAGATCAGCTCCAAACCCGGCTTCGGTAACCAGGTAATCGCCTAGTTTCAGCCCTAAAGAGGTGGCCACGATACTATTGCAACCGTGGGCGATATTGGCAAAGGGACCCCCATGGACTAAAGCAGGAGTATTTTCCGTTGTCTGCACCAGGTTAGGTTTAATGGCATCCTTTAATAACAACGTCATAGAACCCGTAACTTTTAAGTCCAGGGCCGTGACTGGTTGTCCTTCATAGGTATAAGCAACAATAATCCGTTCCAGCCGTTTTTTCATATCATTCAGGTCAACAGCCAGGCACAGACAAGCCATTACTTCAGAAGCAACCGTAATGTCAAAGCCAGATTCACGGGGAACCCCATGGGCCGTGCCCCCCAGGCCAATGACGATATTGCGGAGTGCTCGTTCATTCAGATCCATCACTCTTCTTAACACAATTCTACGAGGATCAATATTGAGGGGATTTCCCTGGTGGATGCTGTTATCAAGCATTGCGGCTAACAGATTGTGGCTGGTTGTTACTGCATGAATATCCCCGGTAAAATGTAGATTTATATCTTCCATGGGAACCAGCTGGGAATAGCCTCCGCCCGTGGCTCCCCCCTTAAGACCAAAGCTAGGACCTAAAGAAGGCTCCCGCAATGCAATAATCGCTTTTTTGCCCATGCGGTTTAAGGCCATGCCCAGGCCAATTGTTGTGGTTGTTTTACCTTCGCCCGCCGGGGTAGGATTTATCGCCGTGACCAAAATTAATCTCCCATCCGGTTTGTCTTTAAGTTTTTCCCTGACCTCTAAGGATATCTTGGCCTTATAAGGGCCGTAAAGCTCAATGTCATCTGCGTCTAAACCCAGTGTGCCGGCAACATCCTTAATGGGTTTCATGGAAGTCGTTTGGGCAATTTCTATATCACTTTTCATACTTTCCCTCCTCAATATTTATTGGATCTATAGCGCAGTTACACCCAATAACCATTTTTTTGATACATTCTTCATGACCCCATTATTGCATCATATTCCAGATAGGTCTTCTGGGTGCTGGCTTCGGCCTGGTATTTGATTTCCTGCATATTGGTTTTCATATTAGCCACATAGTCCCGGTCTTTAATCGCAGGAAGATTTATATCTATATTCATAAATGCACTTTCTAAAGCTGCTGCTGTAACCTTTGCTGCCACTCCCACATCACTGATAAGATTTTTGTTCCCCCGGGTAATTGCTTTTTCTGCTAAGAGCAGGATTTGCAAACAATATTCTGCTATTGCAAACGGGGTATCAGAGGCTTTCTTATAGGCTTCTTGCAGAAAGCGAGCTCTATGAGCTTTTTCCTGATCATCTCTTTGGGGCAGCTTAAAACCGCTCATCACCTGATCAAAAGCGTGGCTGTCTTCATCGATTAATTGCAACATTCTCATTCTTAATGCTTCGCTTTTTTCCAAAATAATTTTCATATCCTCTTCCACGGCTTCATACCCTTTTTTACCCAAGGTCAGGCGACATACCATAGATATTAACCCCGCCCCTAAAGCCCCGGCAATGGCTGCAACACTCCCGCCACCGGGGGTAGGAGCTTCAGTGGCCAATTGGTCTACAAAATCCTTTACCCTAAGATCCAATAACATATACATCCTCCTTGTTCTCTGTGATTTTTGCCTGGATCTGTTATATACATGACGTATGATTAAAATTGTTTACGGGCTTTTCGCAAGGCCTCTTCCATAGCAGCTTCAATCAGTTGGACCACCTTGTTCATTTCATCGGTTATGTTTAAATTACCCCGGGTGATTCTGAAAGTGGGACAATGTAAATTGAAATTGTTGATTTTATCATTTAGCTTTTGCAATTTTAACTTGCATTCATAATAAAAATGCGCTTTCTTTTTCTCAAATCGGTTGATTTTGGTTTGGGTATTCTTGTCTTTATAAAAAGAAACGCAGTAACGTTTAAAATAATCAGCTTCTTTCCAAAAGGCTTCCAGGTCAGCATCAATTTCTTTTCCCAGCTCAATCCAATATGGTGCAAAATTGTTATCCTTTAGCAGCTTGAATACCATCCTGAGTTCAGGAGGTTCGTATGGGTTCTCTTCGAATTTAATCTCTTTTCCTGCTCCTTCAAGATTATCAAAAAACCCCTTTTCCTGGGCTTTAATAATTTGATCTTCCACCAAATCCCGTGTGCTATACATATACCGTGCAACACTTCTCGCTTTCTGGGCTTTGATCTTTATTTCTTCCTCCAGAGAATACTTGGTCACATTAACCCTCCTCCAACTCAGGCAAATCATTTAATGAAGCCAGTCCAAAAACTCTCAGAAATTCCTCCGTAGTGCTATAACATGCTGCTCCAAAAGGCTTGGTTTTATTCTCTGCCTCCTGGATCAGCCTCTTTTCCAGTAATGTATGAATCGTTTTATCACACCTAACACCCCTAATGCTTTCAATTTCACCTCTGCTGACCGGCTGCTGGTATGCAATAATAGCCAAGGTTTCCAGGGCAGGTGCCGTCAAGCGCTGATGATAGATCTTTACCCTCCCCCATAAAACCTTATGATATTCAGGTTTGGTGCACATAACATAGGTATTATTATCTTCTATCACTTGAATGCCATGTTTTTTTTGATTATAGTCACCTTGTATTTCTTCCATTATAGTTTTTATATCCCGGGGAGTAAAACCAACAATCTGGCTTAATTCTTCCAGGCTTACCTTTTCTCCCCGGGCAAAAAGTACGGCTTCTATTGCTGCTTTAAGCTCATCACGAATCAGCATAATGCACCATCACCTGCCAATACAATTTTTATGTCCCCAAATAATCGATCCTGGTATACTTTGACTTTTTTTAAACGGACCAATTCCAGCAAAGCCAGAAAATATGAAGATACCTCCGGGACCGGGCAATGTTTTTGAATATGAGATTGAAAAACAATCCCCTGGGGGTTGTTTTTCAGATGTTTAAGCAGTTCTTCCTGTTGTTTTTTGAGATTGAAATCATGGCGGCCCCGGTTACGGAAAAATGTGATGGCCTTTTTCCGGTTCAGGATATATTGATAGGCCCCAATTAAAGCCGATCGCTGCCCTTTGATAACCCGCTCGGTCTTCATCCCCAAACCCTGCTTTTCTTTAAAGAAACATCTTGATACATTGCCGTTTTGGCAGAACATTAAGAATTGAGCGGCCTTTTTATATTTTTGATATTGATGCAATTTGCGGCCTAATTCCTTTTGGGGGTCTTCCGGGTCCTCTTCAAGACCCGGATCATGGATCTGCCCCGACGGCAAAAGGGCTTTTGCTTTTAGGTATAGCAAATAGGAAGCCATGATTAAAAAATCCGAAATGTTTTCCAAATCTGCTGATCTTTGCTCATGGAGGTATTGTATATACTGGTCCGCCACTAGTGCCACCGGTATATGATAAATATCCACTTCGTTCTTTTCAATTAAGTAAAGCAGCAAGTCTAGTGGACCATGGAAATGTTCTATGGCTACCATGTAACCCATTCGGTTTTCTCCTTATCCCAGCAGTATAAACTCCAATAAACCAAAAACTGAATAAGCCAGGGGCAATATGATTTTTCCAACCACCCCGGTCATAATCAGTAAAAGCAATAGCAAAGGACCATACTGTTCAAGGGAATACAAAAGTTTCGTCCCTGCATCGGGTAATAACCCGGCTAAGATTTTTGATCCGTCCAGGGGAGGTACGGGCAAAAGATTAAAAATTGCCAGAAAAATATTGATCCAAATAAGTGGGATCAAGAGATTCATGGTGATATGTGCCCATTCCTGGCCGGAAAAAAGCAAAACATATTTATACAACAGCATACCCACAAAAGCCAGGGCAAAATTCATCGCCGGCCCCGCTGCAGAGACTAAAAGCATCCCTCTTTTCATGCCCACATTCTTAAAATTCATGGGATTAACCTGTACGGGCTTAGCCCAACCGAATTTAAATAGCAATAACATCAGAAAACCCACCCAGTCTATGTGCGGTAACGGGTTTAGCGTAAGTCTTCCCTGGTGGTAAGGAGTATGATCCCCTAAAAGATCTGCCACCTTACCATGGGCATATTCATGAAATGTTAGGGCGATTAAGATCGCCGGTATCCATGTCATCGTGTTTAGAATCCACTCCATCTATTAGCCTCCCTTCTTTAATCCAAGCCTGGGCAAATTGAAGCTCATCCATATGACTCTTAATCACCTGATCTAATTTGAGCTGGTATATGCGGGAGAGTATTTTGCTAAAATCCGGCCCCGGCGTTAACCCCATGTTGATTAAATCATGTCCGGTGATTTCTAATTTAGTTTTATCTTTTACATCCAGGTAGCAGGCCACTGTTTCAAAAACCCTCTCCTCTCCTATGGAAAGAAGCAGATAAATCATACTTTCGATGTTAAACTTTGCTAGTAATGGATCAAGTTCACTCAGGGGCATTTCCGGCTCCTTTTGGATTTTGTTGATGATAGCCGGCACTTTTAGGGCCTCCTGTATGCTTTTTTGCGTATATTTATATAATGGATATCTTTCCCTTACTTTTTCAAGTTCATTTTTGGTTAAACCGGATATTAAGATTAAAATATAAATTAACCAGGTCTTAACGGCGGTTTTATAATACCTGGCATCCCACCATCCCTTTACCAGGGGCACTCTTTTTAATTTGTTCCAATCTATCGTCTCAGGCCTAACCTCGGGCAAAATATACTCCCAAACACCAATTTCCTGCATTCTTTCTATTGCCGGGACCGGATTTCTCTCATTTAATATTAATATAAGCTCTTGCATGATCCGGTTATACGATAGTCGTCCTAGCATCCTGCGTTCAATAGCATCCCGGGCAAAACGCAAAGTGTCTTCTTCAATAACAAAATTATACCGTTGTTCGAAGCGGATGGCGCGAATTATTCTGGTAGGATCTTCAACAAAGCTGAAGTTATAAAGAATACGTATATATTGATTCTGTATGTCTTTCCTTCCTCCAAAAAAGTCCACGATGTCCCCCATGCGGCTCTGGTTTAAACAAATCGCCAGGGTATTAATGGTAAAATCCCTGCGATACAAGTCATCCTTTATCGATGAATTCTCTACCGTGGGCAGGGCTGCGGGGTACTCGTAATATTCGGTTCTGGCTGTGGCAATATCTATTTTATTGCCATCGTTTAGTATGACAACCCCGGTTTTAAATCTTTCATGAAGCCGCGCCTTGCCTCCAAGCTTAAGGGCCAACATCCGCGCTAATGCCATGCCATCTCCCTCCACCACTAGATCCACATCAAAATTCGGAACCCCCAATAAAAAATCCCGGACGAATCCACCCACACAATAGGCCTGGTAACCCATTTCGTCTGCCAGGGTTCCTGCACTCATGAGAATCAAGGTAATACGGGAAGGAAGTTTGGTTTGCATGAGTCCGGCATAATTTCGTGTATCGGTCTCATGATTGGAATACAATATTTCATGATCCTCATGATATTCTTCACCATGAAGAGTCTTTAATATATCTGTGCGGGAAACAATCCCCACCAATTTGTTATGATCAATCACCGGTAAGCGTCCTACATCTTCCTGGACCATAATGTTCTGTATATCATTCAATGGGGTTTGTGGTGTTACCGAAAAAACTTCCGTGGTCATAAAACCCTTAACCGGAGCATGACCTAAATCATGGATATTAGCCATGTCTATATCACGCCGGGAAATTATCCCTACGATTGTTCCTTCTTCTACTACGGGCAGACCGGTATGACCATATCTAAGCATAATCTTGCCCGCTTCCTCCATTCTCAAATCCGGGGGCAAGGTTTTAACCGGACTAGACATGATATCCCGCGCCAACCTACCCGGATAGGTTTTTTCAAAGATCCCTTTCTTGATCTGTTCAATAACTTCTTCCAGGTTGCTGTTTTTAATAGAAGCCGATGCTGCCTTTTCTTGTCCGCTACCGCCAATCTCTTTTAATACTTCATTCACCCTTAGCCGGTTGGTCCTGCTGCGTGCAACAACATAGATCCTCTCTCCCATTTTTGCGACCACAAATACCGCATCACAATTTTCAACTTCTATTAAGCGATGGGTAACAATATCTAGACCGGCTATAAAGGTACTTTCTTCAGCTATGGCAATAGCAATATCCAGGTTCTTGATCTGGTAATGCTTAGAGGTATTCAGTAAATTTTGCAAAATTCTCCTTTGTTCATCCGACAGAGGCAGATCCATGAAATTTGTTACTACGGCCAAATTAGCACCCTGGGCCAGTAAATATGATACTGCCGCCGCATCACGGGCAGTGGTGGATGAAAAAAGCAGGCTGCCGGTATCTTCATAAATGCCCAAAGCCAAGATACTGGCATCAAAAGGTGTGATATGAATGTTTTTTGCCATTATTTCTTCTACTAAAATGGTGGTGGCTGCACCGGTTTTCTCTATTCTTTTCACCACTCCAGACAGATCATCCGGTGATGGCGGGTGATGATCATAAATGTGTATTTCAATGTCTTTGTTTTTTACCAGGGCTTGAAAATTGCCCAGGCGATTTGGATTGGCCGTATCTACCAGAATAATCCTCTTAACTTTGCTTTGATCTATTTCTTTTGATCTTTTTATAATCAGGGAATCCTTATATAATGCCATGAATTGCTTGACATTGCGGGCAATCGTTCCGGAAAATACTTTCACCGCTCCCGGATAAAGTTTGCCGGCAGCAACCATGGAAGCCAGACCGTCAAAGTCTAGAGCATTATGTGAGGTGATAATATCCAAATGTTCATTACTCCCCAGACAAAAGATATTAGAATTATACCATATCCACCGGTTTCTTATCTAATCATCCCCTGAAACCGCGGGTAAAAAAATACAGCCCCCAAAGGCCGTATTTCAAAATGGTTAACTGTTTTATTTAGATGCCAGGCGCTCTAACAGGATTTCATTTCTGATCAAATCATCATAGGTTTCTCTTTCAATAATGACATCGGCTGCCCCCTCATTAACCAGAACCATGGCCGGCCTGGGCAGTTTGTTATAATTGCTGGCCATAGAGTAATTATAGGCACCCGTGGCAAAAACGGCTATCAAATCACCCGATTCAAGTACCGGCAAAACAATATCCCAGATCAGCATATCCCCAGACTCACAGCATTTTCCGGCAATAGATACGATCTCGGTTTTTTCCCTTACGGCATTGTCAGCTAATACTGCGGTGTATTTGGCATTATAAAGCGCCGGGCGCAAATTATCCGTCATGCCGCCATCAACAGCCACATATTTTCTAATGCCGGGAATCTCTTTAATCGATCCGACCGTATATAAGGTCAGCCCTGCCGGACCGGATACGGCACGTCCCGGTTCAACAATAATCTTTGGCTGCCTGAGGTTTAACTCTCTTGCTTTTTCCTTGACCGTATCCATTACTGCCTGGGCCCAGGCCCGGGGATCCTTGGGATCGTCACCGGCAGCATAAAAAATACCAAATCCCCCCCCCACATTAAGCTCTTCAAATTCTATATGAAAACGTTCTTTTACTTCTGCCAATACATTCATCATGATCTCAGCGGTATTCGAATAAGAACTCATCTCAAAAATCTGGGATCCGATATGGCAATGCAATCCTTTTACATGCAGATGTTTCTTTTCCAAAGCTGCCTTAATGGCTGCCATCGCCTGTCCATTACTCAGAGTAAAGCCAAATTTTGAATCAAGCTGCCCGGTTTTAATAAATTCGTGGGTATGGGCTTCGACCCCGGGAGTAATCCTCAACATAATGCTTTGGGTTTTATTTAATTCCGCACAAACCTCTTCCAGCAAATCCAACTCATACAGATTGTCTACCACTATCCGGCCCAAACCGGACTTCACCGCCAGCACCATTTCATCCCTGCTCTTGTTGTTGCCGTGAAAATATACCTTTTCCATGTTAAAACCTGCTTTAAGTGCAGTATACAGTTCCCCTCCCGATACGATATCCAAACCCAGGCCTTCTTCCTCGATGATCCTATATACAGACAAACAGGACAAGGTTTTGCTGGCATATATGACCAGGGTATCGCCGTAAGAAGCAAAAGCATCCCTAAAATCGCGGCAGTTTTCACGCAAACCCGCTTCATCCAAAACATAAAGGGGTGTACCAAATTGCCGGGCCAGGTCTCCTGCTTCAATCCCGCCCACTTCCAGATTGCCTTTGTCATTGATCTTCATGCTACCTCGTAAATACAAGTTTCCCACTCCTTCTGGCCTCATCCATCAAGGCCTAAAATTGGGCTCAGTTTATCATTTTAAGATGATATACGTCAATGTCTGAAGGGGAAAAATACACTATACATGCTAGGGGTTTCCTCCGATAGGGGAAGGCTTTTATTTTTACTGACCCATCACAAGTCCTTTCAGAAATCAGGCTTATCACCGATAATCTGCTTTCCACGTTCTGCTTCCAGTCGAAACCCTCTCATGCCGGTTGCATATTTTTCTGGCACCGGGGTCTTGACCATATGAAAAAGGACTTCTTTAGCAAAAGAAGTCCTCATCATGATGTTTTTTCCTCCTAAACCCGGATCGGTTTTATCTTGCGTATATCATACCAAATAGGGCTGGCGATAAAAATGGAGGAATAGGCCCCGGAAACAAACCCAATGATCATGGCCAATACGAATAATTGGATCGTTGCTCCGCCAAAGAAGTAAAGTGCCAATAGAGCCAGGGTTGAGGTTAAAACCGTATTGATGGAACGATTTAAAACCTGGATTATACTGCGGTTCAGCATCGTGGCATCATCTTCTCTACGTTTCATGCGGATGTTTTCTCGCACCCGGTCAAAAACGACGATGGTATCATTTATGGAATATCCAATAACTGTAAGGATTGCTGCAATAAATGCACTGTTTATCTCCCACTGGAAGATGGAGAAAAAGCCCAGGACGATCAACACATTATGCAGTACCCCCAGGATGGCTGCGATTCCAAAAGTAAGTTGAAAGCGAACGCTTATATAAAGGAGCATGAGTACTGCAGCGACCAATAACGCTAAAATTGCGCTCCGGGTTATTTCACTGCCTATGGTAGCCCCTACGCTGTCTAAACTCATGAAAACATATCCCTCATATTTGGCTGCCAGCGCATTGCTGACCATTTGGCTCTGTTCCGAGGTTAATTCGGCCGTTCGGATATAGAATTCACTTTGACTTTTTTGAATATTGGCCTCTATTACCAATCCGGTATCTGCAATGGTATCCCTAACTTCAGCCACCGTGACCTCTTCCCCCAGTTGAACATGGATCATGGTCCCGCCTTTAAAGTCTATCCCTGTATTTAAACCCTGATAGGCTAAAGAAATTAGTCCCGGGAGGATTACCAGCAGAGATAAAAGGTAAAATATTTTTCTTTTTTCAATAATTCGCATTTGCTACCCTCCTTACACCCCATAAAGTTTTTTATTTTTGGTAATGGAACCGAATATTACCAACAAATAACGCGTGAATGTCAACGCTACAATGAGACTGGAAATAATACCAATAGAGAGGGTAACTGCAAAGCCCATGATCGGCCCCGTTCCAAAATACATTAGTACCATAGCCGTAATCAGGGTTGTTATATTGGCGTCTAAAATAGCTGATATCGCCCTTTTGTAACCTGCTTCTATCGATGCCCTGAGGGTCTTTCCATGGCGCAGTTCTTCTTTTATCCGTTCATAAATAATAATATTTGCGTCTACTGCCATACCAATAGACAGGATAATACCTGCTATACCAGGCAATGTCAGGACGGCTCCGATGAAATACATTGCCCCCAAGACAATTAACAAATAGAGTACCAATGATAAATCCGCGATGAGTCCGGGAAGCCTGTAATAACCCAACATAAAAATAAGCACGGCAATAATACCCACGATGCCGGCCCGGATACTTTTTTCCAGGGAATCGCTTCCCAAAGTTGGCCCTATAGTTCTCTGTTCCATTATGCTAAATGAAACCGGGAGGGCACCAGAACGCAGTAAAATCGCTAATTGTTCCGCTTCCATGGCCGTGAAATTACCTGTAATAACTGCTGTTCCCCCTCTAATGGGTTCATTGACAACCGGGGCGCTGATAATTTCGTTATCCAGCACGATGGCCAGTGGTCTACCTACATTGGCCTCTGTTGCTGCAGCGAAAAGCTCTGTACCTTCACGGTCAAACTCTATTTGCACCTCGGCCATGTTGGTTTCGGGAACCATCCGGGCCCTGGCATCAGTTAGGTTTCTTCCCGTAACCAGAACATTCCCGTCTTGATCCCAAAACTCCAATTGCGCAGTCCCTTTAATCAAATTAACTGCATCCTCAGGATTATCTAACCCTGCCAGCTCGATTACCACGCGGTTTTCACCCCGGGGATAAATCACCGGCTCGCGGACACCAATCCCATCAACACGACTTCTTAATATACTGACTGCCTTCTCGATGGTATCCGGAGTGATTTCTTCCCCTTCTGTTTCATGGGCTTCTAATACTACATGTAACCCGCCTCGTAAATCCAAACCCAGGTCGATATTTTTAATGAGGGGCTCTGCCGTGAAATACGTCAGGAAACCTAAGGCAACCACCACCAAAGCCAGCAATAAAACGCCGGTATTCCTTTGCACCAATCGTCCTCCTTCCAACTGTTTCATCCCAGTTACTTGATTTTTATAATAGTTTTACTTTGTTGATTATAAGTTCAAATTCGCATTCCAGAAAATCTGCAGCCCGGCGACACAATAGCATGCGGCTCAGAAAAATCTCAAAATATTCCATGACCGGGCATATTTCCGTATCAATGGTTAAGTCCATGCTTATTATATGTTTACTGTTGTATTTTAGTGAAGAATGCTCTACAGCATAATTTACCCGGTCATGAATATCGAAAGTGGCAACATCTTTTTTTCTTACCCGATTCCTATGCACATGGGATTTATCGGCTAGGATCAGGGCTGCGGAAACATGGTTTACCGGATGACCGCTGCCTTCATCATGGTTGCCTATCGCAGATGCAATAACTGCTACTTCTTCAATATCCATTCCCATTCTGCGCAAAATTTCCATAGTCATCAAAGCTCCGCTTTGGCTATGCCCCTTGCGGTTAATGACATTACCTATATCATGCATATAACCTGCAATCCCGGCTAAATCAGCCGCTCGCTCATGAATACCCAGGCTCAATAAAATATCCCGGCTTAAATCTGCCACCAAATTCACATGCACACTGCCATGGTCTGTATAACCTATGGTACCAAGATGCTGATTTCCTTTATCAATTAAAGTGTTGATCAGGTAATCATTTCTGATCTCTTCCAGAGTTAACATTTGAATTATTGCTCCCCTACTTTATAAGCTATGGCATTTTTAATAAACTCAATTTCTGTGGTCTCGCTAACTTTTAAAACTACCGCGTCATCCTTAATCTTCGCAATCTCACCTCTTATCCCCCCGATTGTAACTACCCGGTCTTTGACCCTCAGGCTTTCCAGGACTTCTTTGTGCTTTTTCTCCTGTTTTTTACGGGGCATAATAATTAAAAGATAAAAAATCAAAATGAAAAAGGCAAAGTATAGGGCTATTGTGATCCAACCTTCTTGACCATTCACTTTATCAACTCCTTGTATTATCTATAACTTTATAACTTTTCGCCATCATAAACCATATTCCTTTAAATTAAATTTCATAAAGGGAATAAAATTTATGATAAAAATTTAAAAAACGATCTTTGGCTATAGCTTCTTTCATTTCTTGCATCAGTTCTGTTATAAAATACACATTATGATAGCTGAGCAATCTTAAGGCCAGGAATTCCTGGGCCTTAATCAGATGCCTGATATAAGCCCGGCTGTATTTCTGGCAGACATAGCAACTGCAATCTGGATCCACCGGCATAAAATCTTCAGCATAAACTGCATTCCTCACCACGATTTTACCCCTGCGGGTATAAGCAGTACCATGCCGGGCCAACCGAGTGGGCAGGACACAATCAAACATATCTACCCCGCGTTTAACTGCCTCCACTAAATCCTCCGGAGCCCCAACCCCCATAAGATATCTGGGTTTTTCTTCCGGTAACAGATGGCTTATGGCTTCAATACTACCATACATATCTTTTTTAGGCTCCCCGACACTTAGACCTCCAATGGCGTATCCGGGAAAATCCAGTGCGGTAATTTCCCGGGCGCTTTTCATCCGAAGCTCCGGGTATACACTACCCTGAATAATCCCAAAGAGAACCTGATCCTCCCTGGTATGCTTTTGTTTACAGCGTTCAGCCCAGCGAGTGGTTCGCTGGACTGCAATGGCAGCCTGTGCATAAGGGCAGGGATAAGGGGCACATTCATCAAAGCACATGATAATATCTCCACCGAGCATTTCCTGGATCTCTATGATTTTTTCAGGTGTCAGAAAGTGTCCGGAGCCATCTATATGGGAATTAAAGTAAACTCCTTCATCATTTATTTTCCGCAGCTTGCTCAAGCTAAATACCTGATAGCCACCGCTATCCGTAATAATTCCCCGGTCCCATCCCATAAATCGGTGCAGACCCCCGGCTTTGGCTATTAATTCAGCCCCGGGTCTCATGTAAAGATGATAGGTGTTAGAAAGAATCAAGCCTACCTTGATATCATAAAGCTCTTCGGGAGTCAGAGTTTTTACTGTAGCCTGGGTTCCTACCGGCATAAACAGCGGAGTTTCAAAAATACCATGCGAACATGTTATCTCCCCTATTCGAGCCTCTGAACCTTCATCCTTTTTTATTTTCCGGTAACTGAACAATAGTTCCCACCTAACCTTTTCCATGAAATAACTGCAAAAAATTGCCTGTGCTATATACGTATGACTTCCCGGCTGCATGGTTAAATGATTAGCATAGCATCCCCGTAACTATAAAACCGATACTCATGATGTACAGCATGTTGATACGCCTTTAATATCTTCTCTCTGCCGGCAAATGCGCTTACCAACATGATCAGGGTAGACCCGGGCAGGTGAAAATTGGTTAATATTCCATTAATCGCCTTAAATGTATATCCCGGGATAATAAATTTATCAGTACTTCCAGCTCCCGGTGAAAAACCATGGTTTTCATTATATACGGTTTCTAAAGTTCTCGCCACCGTAGTACCAACAGCAATGATTTTTCTCCCTTCGCTTTTGCTTCTATTTAGAATAGCTGCCGTTTCCCGGTTTACGAAATATGACTCCCGGTGCATCTTATGGTCACGAATATCCGCGACCTGCACGGGTCTAAACGTTCCTAATCCTACATGGAGAACGATCTTGACAATCTGTATGCCTTTTTGTGCCATCCGGTCCAGCAGATCAGGACTAAAATGAAGTCCTGCCGTGGGTGCAGCAACGGATCCGTCATGCTTGGCAAAGACCGTCTGATAAGATTCTTTGTCCCGTTCCTCTGCCGCTCTATTAATATAGGGTGGAAGAGGCATAACCCCCACTTTTTGAATATAATCCTGGACATCGCCCCCCAAAAATTCAATTAATCTCCCGCCCGGCATTTCCAATTCATCTAATACCATGATCTCCATGATTTCATTAGCAGGAAAATATAATCTGGTTCCCGCTTTTATACGTTTTGCCGGTTTAACCAGGGCTTCCCAACAAGGTCCCCGAGGTTGCAGTAATAAAATCTCTATCTGGGCACCCGTACTCTTAATTACCTGAAGCCGGGCCGGTATTACTCTGCTTTCATTCAATACCAACGTGTCACCGGGCTTCAGATAGTTAATGATCTCTTGAAAAACCCTGTTTTCGACAGCTCCCGTTGCCCGATCCAGAAATAGAAGCCGGGAGGCATCCCGGGGTACAGCCGGATACTGGGCAATTAAGCGTTGTGGTACCTCGAAATGATAATTTTTTACATCATATAGCCCTTGTTTTCTTTCCGTTTCCATAATATGTTATCTCCTGAAAACCAGATTCAATATAATTGTGGCCACCAAGCTGATAAGAAGAAAGGTCACTACAGGAAAGTAAACGGTATACCGCTCCCTATGAATGACAATATCTCCCGGCATTTTAAACCCGGAAACGCCAAAGCGTGATAATAGGATTAAAACAACCCCGGAAAAAATTAAAAATAGGCCTGCGGCTATCAATATACGCCCTATGTTATCAGTTGAACTCATAAGACTACCTTAAATCCTTATTCTTCTTGGTGGACAAATGCCCGTACCGTTCCCACTCACTATATAAACAGCCACAATACTGCTGTCGGTAAAGTCCCATCTCTTTTGATATTCTTATGGTATCTTTAAAACCATCCCGAAAATCCTGATGCCAGAAATCTACTCCCCACTGCTTTCCGATCTCTGAACCCAGTTCCGTAATAAGACGGTGGTTTTGATGCACGCTTACCAGCAGGGTACTGGTAAAATAGTCAAATTTACCCCGACGGGCAATCCTGGCCGTTTGTTCTAATCTCATATGATAACATACTAAACAGCGCTGGTTCTCCCGGTAACTCACCTGGCGTAAATAGTCTATTGGATAATACTCCGGGGCATATATTACTTCTAGCCCGGTCTGGCCGGCATATTCTGCAAGCCCCTGTTTTCTTTTTTCATATTCCAGGAAAGGATGAATATTGGGATTGAAAAAATAGCCTTTAACCTCAAAACCCTGCTCCCTTAAGGAGATTACAGGAAAAGTAGCGCAAGGGCCACAACAAATATGCAATAGTATTTTTTTTCTTATCATGTTCTTATCACCTTGTATCTCTTCTTTTTAGGAATGGTCACTTACGTCTTTAAAAAGTGTATTCACCTCCATAGTCCGGGGTTGATTTAGATTCATGAGACGGTAGGCAATTTCAGTAGCCACCCTACCCCGGGGTGTCTTATGTATAAATCCCATTTTTAATAAATAGGGTTCATACACATCGGTTAATGTATCCGGCTCCTCCGAAACACAGGCCGCAAGAGTCTCTAAACCTACTGGACCTCCGTTAAACTTCACGATAATCGCCTCAAGAATCATGCGGTCTACATTATCTAAACCATAAGTGTCAATTTCAAAAAGTTTAAGCGCCCGGGCGGCTACATCCTCTTCTATAATGCCGGTTTCCTTAACCAGGGCATAATCCCGTACTCTTTTTAGGAGCCGGTTGGCAATCCTGGGCGTACCCCGGGAGCGCCGGGCTATCTCCTCTGCTCCTGCAATAGTTATGTTTATACCCAAAATCTTCGCGGTCCTGGCAATGATGGACGCCAGTTCATTTTCAGTATAATAATCAAGACGGCAGGTGATACCAAAGCGATCTCTAAGGGGAGATGTCAGAAGTCCCGGTCTGGTTGTCGCACCGATTAAGGTAAATGCTTCCAGGTCAATCCTTAAGGTCCTGGCCGCCGGGCCTTTCCCGATAATAATATCCAATACATAGTCTTCCATCGCCGGGTACATGATTTCTTCTACGCTGCGGTTTAAGCGATGGATTTCGTCAATAAATAAAACTTCACCCGGTTCCAGGTTGGTCAAAATAGCCGCCAGGTCCCCCGGTCTTTCAATAGCCGGCCCTGAAGTCTTTTTGATGCTGGTTTTCATTTCATGGGCAATAATTGCGGCCAGAGTAGTTTTTCCCAACCCCGGGGGGCCGCTTAAAAGAACATGATCCAGGCTTTCCCTTCGTTCCAGGGCAGCTGAAACAAATATGGCTATATTTTCTTTAACCTTTTCCTGCCCAATATACTCACTGAGGCAAATCGGTCTTAAGGAGTTATCACCATAGCGATCTTCACCAAGAAGATGTGATGTAAGCAAACGTTCGTCCTCCAGGTCTTTCACCCCTAACTCATTTTATCTCCGTTGACCTTTGTGTTGTAGTATGCAACGGATATTATCCTGCAGACTATCAGAAAAAAGCCCCTTCTGCTCCAGTTCCAGCATAAGGGGATATACTTCCCTGCGGTTATAACCCAAAGCCTCTAAGGCTTCTAATATTGCATGGGTATCCAAACGTTGTTCCGATAATAGGGAGCGCTCAGGTATAGTATCCGCAAATTTGGATTTCAACTCAAAAATCAGCCTATCAGCGGTCTTTTTCCCAATCCCGGGGATGTTGGTAATGGTTTTTATATCTTCATATAAAATGGCCTGATAAAAATCTGCCGGATCCAGGCTCGATAAGATATTTATTGCATTTTTAGTTCCCATCCCCGTTACATTGAGCAGTTTTTTAAATAAAAAAACCTCATTACGGTTGTTAAAACCAAAAAGCCTTATGTCATTTTCCAATACCTGCTGGTAGGTGTATAAATGGATATCCATACCCTTTTGAGGATAATTTTTACTCACCCTATGGTGCACATATACTTCATAACCCACTCCGTTTACATCAATAATGACGGTATCGTGATTGATGTCCCAGAGGGTTCCCCTAAGATGTGTGATCATCTTTGACTGCCACCTTTATTGAGATTTAGCATACGATATGAATGCAAATGGCATATGGCAACGGCCAATGCATCAGCAGCATCATCCGGACGGGGGATTTCTTTCATAAGCAATATCTTTTTCACCATATACTGGACTTGCATTTTATCTGCATTGCCCTGTCCCACTACCGCCTGTTTAACTTGTAAAGGGGTATATTCGGCAACCGTCAACCCGGCCTTGGCAGCAGAAAATAAGACAACTCCTCTACCCTGTGCCACGGTTATTGCTGTTTTGGAGTTTTTTTGATGAAAAATCTCCTCCACCGCTATAACATCCGGTTTATAATGGTTAACAAGACGGGTGATCTCATTATAAATACATAAAAGGCGTTTCGGCATTTTTTCGTGGGAGGGAGTTTTTATAACTCCATAATCTAAAATGGACTTTTTGCCGCTGATGCCCTGTATCAACCCATATCCGGTGGATGCTGTTCCCGGATCTATTCCTAAAACAATCATTTTCCTGAATCCTAACCCTCATGTAACTTTGCTTATTATATTACTGCAAATAATCCGGCAGTGCCAGCAGCAAAAACAGGTACACCAAAATCGGAACGGGTACCGGTGAGAGTTCTGCTCAAAAACCGGCACCCAGTCCTGAAAGCATGTTTTAAAAAACCGTTCCCGGTGCAGGTCAGAAAATGTGCCGGCTGGCCATTTAGAGATCCGGTTGCAGGCAGGATCAAGTAGGGGCATCTCTCTAATTATGATCAAATCTGGTTTAGATAGGATAAATGCCGGATAAACATACTCCTGCCCTATACAGCGATGATATTTGACGCGGGCAGGTTATGCATTTGGCATCAGGTGGTTTTGGCTAATTTCTCAAGCAGGGAAGCTGAAACCGAAAAATTGGCATAAACATTTTGTACATCATCATGGTCTTCTAACGTTTCTATCAAATGAATGATCATCTCTACCGTAGTTTCATCCTCAACTGCTACCGTGTTTTCCGGCAGCATTACGATATCAGCAATTTCCAATGCAAAGTTTTCCTGTTCCAATCGTTCCTTGATGTCTAAAAAACGGTCGGGCGGTGCAATTACTTCTATCAGGTCTTCGTCTTCTCTTACATCTTCCGCACCTAAGTCAATGGCTTGAAGCATAAAATCATCGATGTTTTCTATGCTCTTGGCCCGGAGAGTAATCAGGCCGACCCTTTTAAACATCCAGGCCACACAGCCACTCTCTCCTAAATTGCCGTTATTTTTGGCAAATATATGTCTTATGTCTGACGCCGTCCTGTTTCTATTATCCGTGGTAAGTTCCAACAATACTGCTATACCTCCGGGTGCATAGCCCTCATAGGACAATTCTTCCAGGATTTCGCTTTCCAGCTCCCCGGTTCCTTTTTTAATGGCCCGGTTAATATTCTCCGAGGGCATATTCACGGCCTTGGCTTTTTGTACCATTAGTTTTAATTTTGGGTTGGTTTCAATGTCACCACCACTGCGGGCAGATATCATAATTTCCTTGGCAATTTTAGTAAACTCCTTACCCCTTCTTTCATCCGAACGGGCTTTCTTATGCTTGATATTTGCCCATTTAGAATGTCCCGCCATGAATAATACAACTCCCTCCTAGTATTTCTCCACAATGGGGATGGGTGGCATGCGATTCTTATGCTGGTTTATTTCTATTAACCTGTTAATCCGTTCAACTACTTCAGGCACTCCGCCTTTGCCTTCCAGATAGTCATCTAAGGCATCATACGTGAAGCCCATCTCTTTTTCATCAGTTTGTTCCATCCATAGTCCCCCGCTGGGAGGCTTATTGATAATTGCTTCCGGAATTTCTAAATACCGTGCCAGTTTATATATTTCTCTTTTCAGAAAATCCCCCAGCAGTTGCAGGTCCACCCCGGAATCACCGTATTTTGTGGAATATCCCAGCATGCGTTCGCTTTTATTGCTGGTTCCCAGCACCAGGTAGTTTCGGCCCTGCCCCGAATAATATAAGGTTAACATTCTTAAACGAGGTTTGATATTGGCCCGCAACATTTCTCCCTCGGTTCCTTCCAGCTTTAAATAGCTCTCATAATGGATCAAAAGATGTTGATAAGCATTATCCAAAGGTACGATCCGGTAAGGAATATCAAACTTTTCTACCAGCATTTGTGCATGGATTAAATCGTCAATATGGCTTTCACAAGGCATTAAAAGCGTCATCATGCTTCTAGAGAATGTCCTGCGGGCAATCACTGCAGCCACTGCCGAATCAACTCCGCCGCT
>PWPP01000072.1 GCA_003558625.1 Syntrophomonas sp. | reverse complement strand
GCAGCAGGCCTATTCGCAGCAGTTCCTGGAGGATGGTCGGAACGGGGTCTTCTTTCCCCGGTTGGCCCTCATCGATCTTGAACAGCTGCAGCAGTTCCCGGTTCTGACCCCTGTTGTCCCACAGGCAGATGAAAGCAGCCAGCGAGGGGCTTACATAAAACCAGTCGGGGCCGTCCGGGTCCAGCAGGACGATCCTGCCGTCAAAACCTTCCCCGACCACCCGCAGGTTCTCGGGGCGCACCAGCCCTTCGGCCCGAGATCTATGCGTTCTTTGCTTTATGGGATTTTTGCTTCCCACCATTTCCTCCTTCATGCATGACTTTTCTTCCGGTAGCAAAATAAAGTAAATTTATTGATAATAATACCACAAATAGCCTTTTATTGCTTTCAACTTTATTCATGTAAAAATGGAGGAGAGCGCCCGAGATGACAGGGGGGGAACAGCCGGTTAAGCACCGGAAACCAGGTGGGAAATCAAATTTGCGAAAAACTATTGACGATTGATTTCTGCTCGATGCTTTTCCGGAGCTGTACCGTTCTTAAAAGCTTTTCTCCCGCCTTCCGAGCCTGCTCCAAGGCGCAGGCATCCCTGGTGGCCTCATCCGGGCCAAATAAACCGTAAGCTTTTACCCCGCTCACTACCCGGAAGCCCAGCGCCTGTAGTGATTTTTCCATGACGGTATAGGTAGATCCCATATCATCGGGGCTGTGCTGCTCGCAGACGGATATGACAGAAGCATATTTGCCGCCTTTCGTTTCCACTGCACCTATCCAAACCGAGCGGTCATCATCGGCAAAATCCACCAGGCAATAGCAGCGGTCGATAAAAACCTTCATTCTAGCGGTCACGGTGTAAAAATAGGTGGGTGAGCCCAGCAGAACAGCATCGGCATCTAATAACAGGCGATATAACTGGTGCATGTCATCTTCGATGATGCATTGTCGGGTCTTTCTGCAACCCTCGCAGCCATTACAGGGCTTGATGTCATAATCACCTAGATAAATGATCCTGGGTTCCAGCCCTTTTCGGTACCAGGGTTTCAATGATTCTTGGATCAGGGTGGAGGTATTGCCTTTTTGGCGCAGGCTTCCTACAATCGCCAGTAGTTTCATCTCGTAACCCGCCTTTCTTTCCTGCTAACTGAAACTTTTGCATAATGATTAGCCCAGAAATAATGAGATTTATCGAGGGTAAAGAAAGGACTTCACCCCCGTTATGGCCGAATTTATTCGGTGACAAATGTAAAAACCCAAACAAAACCGAGCCTATCGAAGTCACGGAGTTTCCTGTGGGTGAAAATGAAGTCATTTTTTCATTATACGGGGTAAGGTTCCATCTGCTGGATGAGAATCCTCAGCTTGGGATGATAGCACCTGAACCGGATGATCCCAAGCCGATCTGGTTTAACATCATGGTTCCGGATATCGCTGCAACGTATTCGAGGGCCATCAACGAGGGTTGCATGGAGGTACAGCCTATAACAGAACTGGCTGATTACGGTGTGTCGAATGCGATATTCCATGATTCTTTTGGTTATATCTGGATGTTGCATCAAGTTCACCGGGACGTGAGTGCAGATAACCATTCCCCTGTCCTTTTCCCGGAACACAAACAGTCCCGGGCGACTATAGGGCAGCTTGCCAATCCGCCCCCCGTTTTGCACTCCTGCCTGGCAAAGCGGCCCCATGATCCTTGCTTTTTTACCGCTATCTGGTGTATTTTCAGATTAGCATGATTATCCTCATTTGACGACCGCTAAACATTGATGTGATCATCGGGATACTATTCAGTGATAAAAAAAGAGGCTGACGGATAAAATGGTATAAGAGGTTTTAGATGTACAAAAAAATTACCATATTTACGGCTATCCGCGGCCATTCCCGGCCAGCCGAACCCATAAAATTCTGCACGATAGTGCCCGGATCAAGCCCGACGTGGCAGACGAAACGCCAGACTGGCTCCCGGGAGTTTTTTCTTAGGAGCGAGGAGCAGACGGTTTGCCCGGCTCATACCTGTTGTGGCAGACGAAACGTCCCCCTGGCTCTCCCCCTTGGCTCGGATGAATCAGACAGGGTATGGCAGACAAAACGTCAGACTGGCAATGGTATAATGGTATTATTTATTTAAGGTATCGCTTTAAATCTTTATAGAAATTTTCTCTCGTTCCAGCCATGATGATGATAATAAAATCTCCATTATCGAGCTTAGATATTCTATATGCAAGTTCATAATTAATCCCATTATGAAAAATATCAATACAGTACAGGCCTTTTAGATCGCCGGTTTTAGCTTCACCTGAATATGGATTATTTCTAATGTTTAATATGGATTCTTTAAACCTGTTCTTAAGGGTATTATCTTTTAATTTTTTGAAATATCTTTTAACATTAGGCATATAATCGACTGGAAGCATCGCTAAGCCTCCTGGTCATCATCGCCATCATCAAAAATATCATCTGTGGGATCATAATAGTTCTGAGAAGAATTCTTTGCCAGAGCATCCGCTTCTTCGATCAGCTTTTCTACTGCAGGACGAATCTGCCGATTAATGCGTTTAAATTCAGCGAGCAGTTTTTCTCCACTGTACCCTTGTTTGATTAAGTCGGATAATATTTCTTCTGCAAACGCAGGGTCTTCATTTTTAACAGGGGTGAGTATGAGCATATCATTTGAGTATATACAGTCAACTTCTTTAACTAACCCCAGGGCTTTATAATACTTTGCCGGGATCGTTATCTGTCTTTTAGATGAGATCGTTATACGGCGTTTTTCTATAGAAAGATTCTCCTGTTCAGCTTTTGACATAATTATAGGCTCCTTTCACAAAAAGACATATCATGCAAAGAAAATTGGTTTCCTTACCTAAAATATATGGCCTGTTAACATCTTTGTCAAACTGACCAACCAGAATTTGTTGCTTCAGTTGATGGAATGGCAT
>PWPP01000112.1 GCA_003558625.1 Syntrophomonas sp. | reverse complement strand
TGCACGGTATCTAAAAAGACAGCACCTATTGATGTCTCACGGGTTATTATAGCTTGTTTCCTGAAATCGCTGGTGGAGCTGCCGCTGGCGTCATCCGTCCAGCGGTCCCAGTACCATCCTTCAGCAGCATCCGGATAAAACTCGATGATCGAGCCCGTTGCACAGGGGCCTGCCGGTATACTTTCGAGGGTATAAGGGTTGTAGGCACGGATCTCACCATCGCCTGAGATGGGGAACGCGACGGAAGGTATGGGGGATGAGGGCAGGCGGAGGGTATATGAGCCGGAGTCGAGTCCGTTGGAAAAGTTGATGGTGTACTCGCCGGCCTCCGCTGGATTTTTTATTCCCTTAAATTTAAGTATAACTGTTGTCCCGGCCGGCAATGTACTGCCAGATGTCTGATGAATCACAAGATCACCGCTTAAGGGTATACTAAAACCAAGATTCAGTGTCTCTGGAGTACCTGTTGTACTGCCGGCGTGTATATACTGGCAGGACTGCCAGGTAAAACCTGAACTATAAAAGAGATAGGGGAAGACAATCCGCATTTCACCGCCCGGGCTCCAATCCGTGCCGAGTATGAAGTAAAATGTGTAATCGGTAGTCTCCCCGGGATCATAATTGGACAGAGAAACTGCGGCCGTTAAGGTGCCTGGCTGGACATGGGGCCCGGCCTTTGCCGGTGTCGCCGGCAACAGGATTAGAGCCAGCAATACTACGAGGATCATGAGTTTAATCATTTTTATGTTCCTGATCCCTGTGTGCCCGGCCATCTGGGGGCAGTCCAAGTATTTGGTCATCAAAACATCACTCCCTTTCCAGTAAATAATCCGTGCAATCATTTTCAAGCATCTGACTCGTGCTAAATTAATAATATTATGAATGTTCGAAAATATAAATCCTGGAAAAGAAAATACATAAAAAAAAACAACCGGGAGATGGGGGATTTTCCCAAAAAGTCCAAGGAGGGTGTTTCACCTGGTTGGAGTCGACATCGAGATGATCGTGAGCGGCAGCTTGAAGGCACTGGGGAGGTATGAGAAAATATTCAATATCGAGCCTGTCGGAGTCACGGATTTTGCCGCGGGCGAGAACGAAGTCCTTTTTTCATCGTACGGGGTACGATTCCACCTGCTGGATGAGGTTCCCCGGCTCGAGAGGATAGCGCCAGGAGCGGGTGATCCCATGCCTGGTAAAGAGGTTTTATATGTATAAAAAAGTCACCATGTATTATTTCACAGGAACCGGCAACTCCTACCGGTTCGCCTCCTGGATGGGGGAGACCGCAAGCGCCCGGGGGATCATCTCTGACGTCATCCCTATCGAAAATGCCAGACCGGCGGAAGAGAGCGGAACACACGTCTCTGTCACTCCCACCCGGGTCGGGACAAGGATCATCGCCTACTGGCCGGGTGCGGTCATCAATTACGCATACTTTCTGCTATCCGTCTATCTCACCTACAGCCTGTTCAACAGGCTGGTCCGCTTCAAATGGATCAACAAGCTCTTCACTTATACCACCCTGACCCATTACTACCGCCGTTACACCGAACCGGGGACGCGCTTGAAACATCTGGGGAAAGATTAGATTGAATGCAGTGCTGTTTCATTACGACAGGATGCCATCATTATTTGCGGCTATCCGCTGCCATTCCCGGCCAGCCGAACCCATAGGTTTCTCCACGATAGTGCCCGGTTCAAGCCCGACGTGGCAGACGAAACGTCCCCTTGGCTCGAAGGAGGGAGCAGGCGCGTGCTGCTGCGCTTACTACTGGGGGAAGTAGCCCTGCCCGCAGGCACATATGACCTCGATGTCTCCAAAACTGCAGCCGGATCCGCATCCGGCTGCCCTGACCCGGTCTTTCTCGACCACCTTATTGTCCTGGATCTGCAGGTAATCTTCCTCCGTCAGGGTCAGCAGCGACTGCAGGGTCTCCTCGCTTAGGTCCAGCCCGCTTTCCTTTACCGTCCCGGCCGGATCCTTTAACAGGGCCCGGCGGAACTCCTGGTCCCGGGCCGCCTTTTCGATGAAATCCAGTATTTTTTTATTGCTCATCTTCTTCCTTCTCCTTCCTCTTTATCGATTACAGGGTGAAATCCTGTCCCAGCCATTGTCCCTCCCGCGTATTGAGCAGCACCCAGTGCCAGAACGTTTTCTTCTCCTCACACTGGTTCTTATCGTTTCCCTGCAGGCGCTCTGCCAGGCAGCCTCCCCCGCAAAAATAGCGCACATCGCAGAGCAGGCAGTCCGGGGTGATCTCTATAGTGGCCCGGCCCAGGCGGCGCAGAACGGGCGAATCCCGGTAGATCTCGGCCAGCCCGGAGCAGCGTACATCGCCGGCTGCATAAGGGGGGCTCATGAATTTATAACAGGGATACACCTTACCGTCGGCATCGATTTCCACCATCAATTCCCCGGCCCCGCAGTTGTCCTTGCGCACCCCGGGCTTGATATTGAGCAGCTGGGCAAACTGGTTGATGGCGATGGGGCCGTGATATTTTTTATATAACTGAAACAGGGTCTCTATATACTGGCCGAAGCTCAGGGTCATCTCCTGGTGACAGGCGCCCCGGCCGTGTGCCTGCAGGTTCACGCAGTGGAAATAGGGGACTCCCAGGGAGATCAAAAACTCCATGAATTCACCCACCCGCTCCCGGTTGATGCGGGAGATGATGCAGCTGACAGCGAATGGGATCTCCTCATCCAGCAGGTTTTTTATCCCCTGCAGAGCCCGGTCGAAACCGCCCGCACCGCGGACAAAATCGTGCTCCGCTTCCAGGCCGTCCAGGGAGACCTGCAGCAGCGGGAAATGTTCCTTGATCTTGCGGGCCACATCGGGGGTGATCAGGGTGCCGTTGGTGATGAGATTGACCTCCAAACCCCGCTCCCGGGCCCTTCCCGCCAGGAGGAAGAGGTCCTCCCGCAACAGCGGCTCGCCCCCCATGAAATTCCCCCGCTTTACCCCCAGGGCGGCGATCTGGTCCAGGAGA
>PWPP01000070.1 GCA_003558625.1 Syntrophomonas sp. | reverse complement strand
GAAAAGAATGGACGAAGGACTTAAAGGAAAGTTGGAAAGGGAAACAACGTTAGAAGGCGAAGAAGGAAAGAAATCGATAAAGTTTCGTTGGAGCTTTTCTTTGTCTATATAAAGTGTCCGGGTTGATTGCCCGGGCATTATTTTTATTGCCAAAGCAGGGATGTCAGACTGTGTAAAAAGCCTTAAAAAACCGAGCTATATAATAGATAGTGGGGGGATTATTTCAATATATGTCTGCTATTTAGATTAATTTTACTCCTTGACCTTTATATTGCAGATGGAGTGGGAATGTAAATACACAACAAATGTTTCTTACACAGCCTGACGTTCAATTTGTTTGCTAATCTAGATCTGCCCGGTGACCTGGTTATTCTAAGTCATCGCACGGCCGGATCTAATTGTTCGCAGAATACGCCAGCCGGAATTACCGGCTGGTTTTTATGTTTGTATGGGGTTAATAATATGGATATGGGATTTCCGGCTCCGAATCGAAGACACAAGGAAGCGGAAACCACCGCCCGTTACTTTCTAAATAGCCGCTTACAGCCATGTTTCCATTTTTTTCCCGGGGAATGCTATGGCCAAAACTATGTTATTGCTCATAAGGAGACCCTGCGGGGCAACTGGAATTCTGCGAGGCGATTCTCGGCGGGCAGAGCAGCAGGTCCTGGTGTACATCAGGCAGGCCCAGCAAAAGATCCGCCTGGCAGATATCGCCGGGCAGACACAACTGCCCCTGGCAGAAGTCCGAGCTGTTAAAAAGGGACAGGTGACCCGGGTTATATCCACCAGGATCACTGGGATACCGCGAACTGGGAGCACGATGATGCCCAGTATTATACCTTGAGAAGACGGCGCACCGATATTGACCGCCTGTAAACCGGGAACATACAAAAAGAGCGTCACGGTGTTTGTTGGCATTTGCTTTTTAAAGAACGAAATCAGAATGTATCTAGCAGCATTTTTTTTAGTAGTATAATTATTAATATATGGAAAAAATTTATTGAGAAAAACTATCAGTCATCTAAATTTATTCAGATCGAATTATCCCAGGGCCAAAGTCGATCAGGAGGGTGAGTAATATGGATAATCCTGCATTAACTTCATTGTTATTGGGTAGAATTGTTGGTCTCTTTCTCGTCATCTGGGCGTTTTTCATAATGTTCAGAAGAAAAGAATGTTTAAATATGGTGGATAAACTTAAGGATAATCAAGCTTGGCTATACGTTATCGCTATAGCTACACTACCTTTTAGTTTGACCCTCGTCGTCATTCACCCTGTATGGGTAATGGGCTGGCCGGTGATTCTTACCATCTTGGGGTGGGCCCTGGTAGTATCTTCACTTTTTTTTCTCTTCCTCCCCCGCAAAACGATACTCCATTTGATAGAGTGCTTAAACAAACCCGCTTCTTATAGGATCCATGGTATTGTCTCACTGGTAATTGGTATCTATCTTGTCATCATGACATTGGGACTATAGTTAAGTCGCTGGGACGGTTCTGTTTGACTCATTTGGGCACTGGGAAGGGATTACCATAGGCGGCTGCCATCATCAGGCGGGGCGCTGTGCCCGGC
The DNA here is from genome assembly GCA_003558625.1 of Syntrophomonas sp. GTDB lineage: Bacteria > Bacillota > Syntrophomonadia > Syntrophomonadales > Syntrophomonadaceae > PWPP01. Next base: position 1,435 of record PWPP01000070.1, on the reverse strand, counting down.
AGGGCGCTTAAAGAGGAGGAGAGCGGATGTTAGGGGCGATAGTCGGAGATATCGTGGGGTCATGTTTTGAATTCAATAATCACAGGCCTAAAGATTTTGCGCTTTTTACCGCTGAAAGTTCTGTCACCGATGACAGCATCATGACGCTGGCCGTGGCCAAAGCCATCATGGAAACGGAAAAAAAGATGGGGCCAGCAGCTGACGGGGCTGGTAATGACCGGGATTTTTACCGGCTGCTGAAGGCCATGACCATCAAACACATGCAGGAAATCGGGCGCAGGTACCCGGACTGCGGCTATGGCGGCATGTTTTTCCGCTGGCTGTTCAGTGATGATCCCCAACCCTACAACAGCTTTGGCAACGGGGCGGCTATGCGGGTGAGCCCGGTGGGTTTTGTGGCTGCAAGCGAAGCGGAGGCCATCCGTTTGTCAGAAGCGGTCACCGCGGTCACGCATAACCATGAGGAAGGCCTGAAGGGGGCAGAAGCCACGGTGGTAGCCATTTACATGGCGCGTAGCGGCTTTAGCAAAGATGAAATCAGGGAGAAGATAAGCGGCAGGTATTATGAACTGGATTTCACCATAGACGGGATACGGGACAGCTATCGATTTAACGCGACCTGCCAGGAGACGGTGCCGCAAGCAATCCAGGCTTTTTTAGAATCCACCTCTTTTGAAGAGGCGATACGAACCGCCATTTCTCTGGGTGGGGATAGCGATACCCTGGCTGCCATCACCGGTTCCATGGCCGAAGCATATTATGGAGTGCCGGAAGATATCAAGGAAAAAGCGCTGGGCTACCTCGATAGTTTTTTGCGGGTGATCTATGAGGAATGGCAGTTGTTTATGGAGAACCGAAGGGGAAGCGCCCATGTTAAGTGACGGCAAAAAGTCAAAGAGTCAAAGGGGACGGTTCTGTTTGACTCTTTTTTTTGGAATGGCCGGGGCATTTCTCCCGGGGATGGTGTCTGGGGGATGCCGTTAGAGAAGATATGGGGTTATTATACGTTCTCTCCTGGCATTTGGTGAAGTGAAGGCCTGACCCCATTAAGTGAAGTCAAGATAGTGTAATAATTCACAATTAATAAAATATTCAAAAAATAAGTTAGAAGGAGATATCATCAGAACAAGCTATATAAATTTACTTGATGCCCATATTTTGCCCGGATATGACTATCATATTACCTTGCCAACCGGCCGGGCATCCTGTATAGTTATAAATAAGCTCCAAGGAACACCTAAGATGAAAACCTTAAGAGCCGGAAAACAGAAACAGAACAGACCAACTGGAAAATAAGAACCGGGTGATTAAACAAATCACTATATCCAGGAAAAGAAAAGAAAACTGTTTGTAACAAAATTTACGAAACGGAAGTTAATACCAAAACCCTAAACAGGTTAAAAGTAAAAACAGAAGTGAAGTAAAAATGATAGAG
>PWPP01000136.1 GCA_003558625.1 Syntrophomonas sp. | reverse complement strand
GCCCGATGTCCTGCCACGGGGTGCCGTAGTCCACGGTGATATCACTCAAAGTCTGCACCGAGGTGATCTCCTTATCCGGCGGGGAGGATACGATGACCTCCAGGAAAGCGTTGTGGCCGGCGCTGTTGGCGATGCCAGCGGTCAGAGTGAGGGTACCGCTGAAGGAATAGGTGCCGGGAGATACGGGGTCATAGACCGGGGTGCCGTCATCCCAGGAGACTTCCAGGGTGGTGGTGGAAGCGTCGTCTAATGTGACCTCCACCTGATCGGGCAGGCCGATGTCTTCCCGCACGGTGCCGTAGTCCACGGTGATATCCGAAAGTGTTTCTACCGCGGTGATCTCCTTATATGCCAGGTTGAGGGCTGCATAAGCATTGACCCGCCCGGTGCCCAGCTTGCCCGGGTAGCCGGGATTAACCGCATAATGGTCATCCGCGGATTGCTTCAGCAGATCCCGCAGCTCGCTTGCTGACAATCTACCATCATGTGCACCCGACCCCCGTTTATAAACAGCAGATGCCACCAGTGCCGCCACCCCGGAAACATGGGGGCAGGCCATGGACGTACCGGATAGGTAATCGTAATTACTGCCGGTCACGGTGCTGTAAACACTGCTCCCGGGGGCGGAGACCTCTACCCAGCTGCCGTAATTAGAAAAGCTGGACTTCTGGTCATGATGGTCAGTTGCGGCGACTGCCGTTGCCCCGGCATAATACCCCGGGTACCAGGCTGCATCACTGTTGGAATTGCCGGCGGCAAAGATGGTGATGCCGCCATCTAAAACCTCTCCACCCCCATGAGCATTGAAATAGTCAATCGCATCCAGCAAGGCGCTGTCATAAACTCCAGGTATGGTGTAACCCCAGCTGTTCTGGGAGATGGCCGCTCCCCGGTCGGCCGCCCAGACGGGTGCCAGGTGGAAGCCGCCGCTGGAATTGCCGTCGAAAACCTGGCAGGCCATGATGCGGACACCGTCCCCGGAACCAGAACCCCCAGCGATACCCGCCACACCGATCCCATTATCGGTTACTGCGGCGATGGTTCCGGCAACATGGGTACCGTGGTTGGCCGGGTTGATGGTTGTATTCTTTTTAACGAAGTTGTAGCCGTAATGGCCGGCTGCATCGGTCCACATATTCCCCTGCAGATCAGGGTGATTGTACTGGATGCCGGTATCGATTACAGCTACGATGAGCTGTGCAGCCCCTTTCTCCTTTTCCCAGGCCCGGATCAGGTCGATATCTGCTCCCGCCGTCCCGCTGCTTTGCCCGGTGTTGTGGTAATGCCACTGGTTAGCGAATAGAGGGTCATCGGGTACCCAGCCGGCCAGTTCTTTTACCTCGCTTTCCGTTGGATAATCTTGATCATGATCCGCCGGCAGGGATATGCTGTCACTGAATTCATTCCCGGGGAAAAAGAGATCGGCCTGCCCCGGCGCTATATCCGTTCCAGTTAGGTCAGCCGGAGATGCATCGGCGAATAATATTTTTTTGTAAACCGGCTCGGCCATCTGAATGAAAGGCAGCGCTTCATAATCGCGGACGGCATCGCGCACATCATGGGCGGATTCTAAGGTGATCTCATGCCATAGATGCAGCCCCCAGGCCCGGTGCCGGTCGCGAAAATGGTGGCTCTTAGAACCGGTATAGTAGAGGTCTTCGAAAAGGTTTTTCTGTTTTCTGACCTGGTATTTTTCATTGAGCCGGTCTATTTCAGGGATGCCCATTTGCATGATGCCGGCTTTACTTAAGCCGAATGGTTTTTGGTCCAGCAAACCGGTCAAACCGTTGTCGAATTTTATATACAGTTTTCCTTCTTCCATGGCATCATCGGGGACCGAATTCAAATCTATGGTGGGCCTCTCGTGGGTATAAGGAGAGGGGGGAATGCTCTTCGGAAACGGTATGGGGTCCCTTTTTACGTTATCGGGGGGATGTTCAGCAGCAGTTTCCAGTGATGGCCCCTCGGGCGTATAAGAATTTTCCGGGGCTGCCTGAATTAGTTCCAGGGGAAAAAGCAGGGAAAACATGAATAGCAATACCATACTACAGATTGTCACCAGTATATTTTTCCTCATCCAGTACCAATCCTTTCTGCGAAGGAATTTTGCTTTGGCGCCATACTACCACCTATTAGATTATAGGGGTTTGCAAAGGAAACATATAATATGAGTGTTGATTTACTGGGTACTGCAAAAAGAAAAAGCGATGAAAGAAATCGGTTTCAGCATACTAGATCCTTATACCGGTCCATAAGACAGAACCAGATGATAGGATTATTATACCAAATGATGGGCATTTCTTTATATGATGCCAGGCTATTTTTGCAAATAAATCATAAATTAGCAGGCCGGGTAGGAACAAGGCAGCAATTATTTATTAAATAATGATCAATGCCTGGTTGTTTCTTCCACAAAAATATCCATAGAAAGCAAAGATGGTGCCTGGACTCGCCGTCTTCTATTTAGGCGGACCGCCGGTTGATACATCGTGGATCCGGTCGCGGAGATCTGTGGCCTTCCAATTCTTTGGCAGGAAACAGTGGGTTTGGTTATTAAATAATTCCATGATCTGCTCGATACTCTTTTTTTCCAGGCCGAACATACCATGATAATATATAACCGCCTGTAAAAATGCTTCCAGGTATTGACTGGACCCGGCTATTCCGACCTTCCTGGCAGCGCCCAACTGGTAGCCGGTATCTATGCGCGTCAAGTCGGACCTTTGTCCCATCACATCTTCCGGGTCACGGTAATATGCTTCCCCCAGGCCGGCACTATGCAATTTTCTCAGGGGCATGGTGGCGAACCATTTGTTGCCGGTGAGGGCCTGCATAACCCGACCGGCCGGCCGGAAAAGCTCCCCGGCTATTATCAGCGCCGGTGCGGGATCCTTTCTTGCGGCCGGGTTGATGTCGCAGTTGAAAGCGCTCCACAGGGATTTTGCCAGGTCAACATCCAGCAGGGGCGATCGTTCCAGCCAGCGCCTGGCCACCCGGGAATGATCGTCTATTTCGTGGACCAG
>PWPP01000066.1 GCA_003558625.1 Syntrophomonas sp. | reverse complement strand
GCCGCATGACTTCGAGCCCTCATCCCTGCGGACCTCCGTTTTCTCGGTCTCGGTTGGTCCGATTACCGCGACCTCGCTGGCCGCCTCAAGAAAACTATCGAGGTGAGGAGCAATCACCGACAGATCATACTGTCCCGAAGTATCTTCGACTGTTGCCTCCAAAATCGCGTCGTGTATGGCTTGTAAAGCGTCAACTAGGAGCCGTGTTGCGCGCTGGGATAATGGAAGGTTCGGGTCTGAATAGATTCCGCCGCTGGAACCCAAGGTTCGCAGGTCGAGCTGAATTACGGTCTCCCCGCGGCTCGCCACTTGGTTCCCGAGGAAAGCGAAGACATGGGTTTTACCGGTGCCCCTGCGACCAAAAAGTACCTGGTTCTCAGGGGTGCTGAGGACTGTAAAGATGTGACCGACATCAACGTAGGAAGCGATCAGATCGTCACGGTGATAATTCTCCGCGCGTTTGCAAATGCTTAGGATCGCTTGGTGAAGATGGCGCATCGCAGCTCCGAAAGGGGGAAGACAACCAGAAAGTCAAGTTTCCAGTGTGCGGCAACCTGTGCTAGTTCTGCTCTGGCGAAAACTCTACGTAGCATCATCACGAGTGCACAGGAAAGCGATTGTCCTTTTTGCTAGTGGTTTTTGGTAGGTCGGGGAGGACTCGAGGCAACGACCACGGCGTCATGAGCACTAGGCCGGACAGCCTGGACGGTCCCGCTCCCTCCCTCTACGGCGCCGGCGAAATACCCCGGCTATGCCACAGGAGCCACGCCTACCGTGTGTATTTACTGAGGAGAGCACAGGAGGCCAATAAGAGGCAAGAACCGAAACCCCGCTGCGCCCCCCCGGCGGCGAGCTTTAGTCACATAGCTTGGCCGTTAGCCACGACCGTATCATCGCCGCGAGTCCGTGTTGGCGGCGGACCTGCCGTGCGGGATGGTATCTGCGTCGCACCGTGCGATGGAGACGCAGGTCCATTTAACCCAAGCCTTGTGCGCGCGCGTAGGCGTCAGAAAATGCCCGTTTCATTCTCGCCCAGCGTCTCGCAGAGCCCATGAATTCCCGAGAAACCCTCGCGCTGGAGCATCCGGTACAGGCTCCGCCGAGTCCACGGCTGCCCGCGGCTCGACTGGAGACCTTCCCGATTCAGGGTGGCCACCGCTTGGGCGTAGCTCGGCAGATGGCGCGGGCACGCTGGGTCAATCAGCGCCGTGAGCCGTTCGATGGCGGCGGCGTTCGTCTTGTTCTGCTGGTCGCGGGTCATTGTGGCGAGGTCAACATTCGTCATCAATTCAAGGGCTTCGCTCTGGCGAGTCGAGGGGGCATGGTGAACCGTTCGATGGCGGCGACGACCTCAACATTTTTCAACCGCTCATGAGGTTCGCTACGACCGGCCAAGAATCTCGAGCATCCCGGTTACGGCTTCGTGCACGAAATCGTAGACTCCCGGATCCTTGCTCGCACGCGGCCCGGCGACGTTCAGGCGGCCGATACCCGCCTCGACCACAAACGCGGCGAGGCGCTCGCCGGCGCGCTCTGGTGAGATTTCTAAGGAATCGATCAGCAGGTACGGTCGGCGCTTCTTGATCGCGTGGGCGAGTGTCAGTTCGGTGCCACCTTCCGGGGTTCCGCGGTACAGGATCGCGGTCCCGTCCGCATCGACCACGTTCCGGATCGTTCGCTGGCGCGGGCCGGCTCCGGGCAGCTCCTCGAGCGGATACCGGTCGGGGATAACGCCGTCCTCGGCCTGGCGGCCTTCCGGGCACCAACCGCCACATGGGAATCCGGCAGCCAGCGCCGCGTCCAGCGCCGCACGGTCAGCGCCCGTCTGACCTCCGGAGACGATCAGGCGCAGGCTGTGTCGAGGATCGCGGTTCATGATCGATTCAATCCCTCGGCGTGGCGAGTGGAGCAGTCAGGTTCCGGCAGGTTTGCATGGAGTCCGTTTCGCGTTCTTCGCAGCCCGGCGTTTCCCTCGTTTCGTCCGCGGCCCCGTGGACATTCCCCCGTGTAGCTTACAGCGGCCACCGGCGCCGATGTCCTTGCGCTTGCAGGGCGTACCCTTGCGGGTCGTGGCTCCGCACCGTAACTCGGAGCTCTCCGGCGGGCAGGCGGGTGGCCGGCGCCACTGAGGGTGCTCGGGATACAGGTCGCCGTGCTCAGCCTCCCAGGCGCGCCAGGCGCGCAGGTATTTGCGCCAGAGATGGCGCAGTTCCGGCTGCGGGTCCACAGCTTTCTGTATTGACATGGTGCGTTCTCCTCGGCCAAGGGCGACCCACATCGCGCGGGTCGCCCCTATCCGCTCAGGCTGCCTTGCGATCCTCGCCGGCATTGGAATCAACCAGCACAGCCGGAAGCCGGTGATACGACAGGCCCGAGGGCGCGTCGCCTGCGAGCGCCTTGCGCTGGATCCGGATCTGGCGTTCCCAGAAAGACGCCCACGTCGCGCGCCTGTCGTCGGTGTGCGTCTCGCAGATCGCCTCATGGGCGGCGATGTCCCGCTCGGCCGCCCGCCTGCGCTCCATCAGCTGGTCGAGCGCTGAGTTATCGCCGGTGACGAACGCCGCGAGCGCGGCCTTCGGCATTTCGGCTTCGATGGCCTCAAGGTCTTCGCGAGCCTCGGTCCAACGGTGGCCCGAGCGCTTCACCGCCCCGGCGAGTCGCGCTTCGGCTCGGTCGAGTTCAACTTCGGTGTGAGGAACTTCGTTCATGACTCGTCTCCAGTGCGTGCAAAGTGTTACCGCTCAGCGGGCTCAAGGCCGGATCGGCGGATCACGTCCCGCGGCGTCGTCCCGGTCTGGCGGGCGAATGCCCGGATCTCGTCCATCGAGTATTCACGGCCGCTGGGGGCAACATAGGTATCGACTTCTCGCCCCCGAGGCGGGTGTGATGCTTCCGGCCTCCGAGCTTCGCCAGCAGTACCGTGGAGCCCGGTGACGGTATCCACAATGCCACTCACGTCTGGCGGTTCCCGGTATTGCGGTCGAGGATCCGGGCCAACATCGAGGTCTGCGGCCATCTCGCGCTGACGCCGGGGCATAGTGGACTGCCCGCGGATGGCGCCGGATCGACCGGGTCCCTGTCGTGTCGG
>PWPP01000014.1 GCA_003558625.1 Syntrophomonas sp. | reverse complement strand
CACAATCAGCAGGGCAAAGGCCACATCATAGAAGGGGAGTCCCTCCCGTCTGTCCTTTGACACCGGGTAATAGAGGAAACCTAAAAACCCGATAAAGGCCAGGTGAACGGCTCGATGGGTCAGAGCAAAAAGCTGTCCCTCATAGGCCACATACAAATGAAAGAGGGCCGCTGCCACTGCCACCACCCCGGCCACAATCATGGCAATGCCCTGCAGATCCCGGCGCTTATCCAGCTCGGTTAAACATATTTCCGGTTTTTCCTCACGGGGAACGGTCTTGGCCTCCATATTCATATCAACACTACCTCAATCAGCCATTTCCATAAAATACTGCAATGCTCCGGGATGTATTTCGATAGATGTGTTCCTGGCGGTTTCCAGGGTTATGCGCCGGGCTATATCGTGTACTTCAACCAGGCGCTGCCGGTTTTCAAACAGGGCCCTGGTCATCTGATAGGCCAGTTCCTGATCCATATCTGCCCGGACCACCAGCAGATTGTTGACGGTAATGACACCGATGTCCTCTTCCTGGTGATCATAGATCCCGGCGGGAATGATATCTCCCATGAAGTAGGGGTATTTCTCCACAATCCGTTCTATTTCCGGTGCTTCCAGGGGTATAAAGTGAAGACGCCGGGTAGCACTAACTTCCATCACCACGCTGCCCGGGTAAGCAAAATTCCAGAAAACAGCATCCACGGTCCCGTCCCTTAATGCTGTAGCCGCTTCCTGCTGGCTGTAGTTAAAGGTTCGCAGCTGGTCCAAAAGATCCAGCTCCTGGAGAAGGGTGCGGGCCATCTCCTCGGTGCCGCTGCCGGGTGCATCAATGGAAACCCTTTTGCCGGCCAGGTCCTGTATGCTGTCTATACCGCTGCCCTGTACCGTGATGATATGAAGGGGGGCCGAGTACATGGAAAAGAGTGCCTGCACCGGATAGGGCCGGGCAAATGGATCCTCCCCCCGCACCCCTTTATAGGCTGCATTTTCCGTGACCATGCCCAAATCAGATTCCCGGTTCCCCACCAGCCGGATATTTTCTACCGATCCACTGGTGGATTCCGAGTCACAGCGGACACCCTCCACGTGATTGCTGATCACCTCAGCCATGGCTCCCCCCAGGGGATAATAAACCCCGCCCGGACTCCCGGAGGAGAGCACGATCAAATAGGGCCTTTCCCCGCGGTATATATTGTAAACCACCAGGGTCCCGACCAGCAAAACCACGACAAAAAGCCAAACCATATTGCGGTTAAGCCCGGTTTTTTCCATCCGGCAGCTCTCCTCGCTATTAAGAATAGAGACGGATAAAGTGACTTAATATGTAGAGCGGGTCTTAAAAATAAACCCTTGTTTGTTTTTATTATAAGGTATATTGTTGAGAGAAACCAAGTCTTTGGGTTTTGGTAATATTTGGCGGCATCTACAAAGAACCCGTCAACCTTCTGGAACCAAAAGTGCAGGGTATTTGGCCATATATGGGCATATTGGTTCGTTCCGGGTCAGGCTTTGTCACTATAAATTTACCTGTGCGTATGACATGGGAGAATGTTTCCTCCCGGTGATGTCCCTGCCCGCCTGAGAGCTTAAGCAGGTGCTAATCCTGTCGTTTTTTAACTCCGGAACCAAATATCCATGAGACATTTTCATTGTACATTGTATAAAACCGATGGGTAAGGAGAAAGGATATGGAAAATCAGTATCAGTTTGATTTCAGTAATACCCTGATGGAAACCCTGGATATGGAGATAACCGAGTTTACCCGGGAGAAAGTGGTGGTCTCTATGCCGGTAACCGGAAAGACCATGCAGCCTTTTGGCCGCCTGCATGGCGGGGTTTCCGTAGCCCTGGCAGAAACAGCCGCTTCCGCGGGCAGCTACCTGTTCCTTGATCCCTCACGCCAGTCGGCAGTGGGCTTAGAGATCAATGCCAATCACCTGCGCAGTGTGGCAGCAGGGATGGTCCAGGCGGTGGCTAAACCCGTTCATGTAGGCCGCCACACCCTGGTCTGGGATGTGCGTATTTATGATGAACAGGAACGGCTGTTTTGCATTTCCCGCTGCACCGTGGCCATTATAGACCGATCCTCCGGGGCATAGACGGGTTGAGACCCTTATTTTTTCTGGCTCAGCAGGTCCCGGATTTCTTGCAACAAGACCACTTCCGGGCTTGGTTCCGGTGGTGCCGGCTCTGGTGCCGCTTCCTCTTTTTTCTTCATATTGGTAATTATACGGATAAAGATAAAAATAGAAAAAACAATAATCAGAAAATCAACGATGCTCTGCAGGAAAACACCGTAACTAACAACGGCCTCGTTAAACGTCCACGTAAGATCAGCAAAACTGACCCCGCCCATTAGAAGCCCGATCAGGGGCATGATTATATCCTCAACCAGGGAGGATATAATTTTGCCAAACGCTCCGCCTATGATTACCGCTACCGCTAAATCCAGTACGTTGCCCCGCATAGCAAAGGCTTTAAAATCCTGCCACATGGCTCCCACCAACCTCTCATGTCTGATCATATGCCATAATTGACCTTATATTGTTATATTCTCCAATTTTCAACGAATTCCTGCTTCCGGAAAAGCAGCGGCGGCAAAATCCCCTTCCTTGCTCAGGTTTCACATATTGTTTTAAGATGAATCATTCCGGTACGACCTTGCCAAACGATCCCCTCAGGGAGACTGCTGCAACTGCTTAATAACGGGATGATAAACAGCGGGAAAAGGCAAAGCCGAGAGTTCTTCCCAAGTAACCCAACGCCAGGGAGCCTGGAGCTGTGTTTCCGCCAGCAGCTCGCCCCGGTAAACAGAGACTTTCCAGCGCAGGTGGCTGAACTGGTGGTCCAAAACCACTAACTCCTTTCCTATAACCACCTGATCCCGCTCCAGGATCCCCGGTTTTATGGTGGGGAATTCCCACAACCCCCCTAAGAGACCCCGGCGCGGGCGTTTCCGGATCAGGTATTTTTCCTGGCACAAAATTACTACGGCCTGGATTTCTTCCAGGGGTAAGGGTTTGGCTTTCTTCCGGGAGGTGACCTCCCGGACTTTATCCCGGTCATAGGCCAGGCAATATGAGCTTAGGGGGCATTTAT
>PWPP01000016.1 GCA_003558625.1 Syntrophomonas sp. | reverse complement strand
GCCATTCACTTGCAATAATCCCCTACGCTCCTTAACGATCGTTAAACTCCGACGATCTCCCCGCGCGATCCGCTTAATGCCCCCGATCCGAAATCGCCCTTGACGGTAGGTATAAGGCGCCTTATCATAAAGGATCGATCTCTTCCGCAAATAACACTTGACAGCCCTCCCCTCCCCCGCTATACTCTCCTCATGCAACCTACCTCAAAAGCGCCCCTTGTGGGGGAGGCGCTTGCATTTCTAGGGGCAGTATGAGAGAGACAGAAGAGCAAAAGATCAGGCGATGGCTTCGAGGTCGGTACTACTCGGCCATTGACGCGGGCCGCGCACTCGCATGGCTTATCGACCGATCGTCGGGCGATGCCAACGGCGGCGTGGACTACGAGAAGATGGCGCAGGCGCTACTGGAGGGGGGAGGACAGGGATCGGGTGATTTCCGGGAGATCCTGATCGAGCGGAAGCACCAGATCCGACAGGCTGTCGAGGCCGCTGATCTCCGTGAGATCAACAAACGGGTCTGGGCGCTGTCCCGCGTTTTCGGTCTCAAAAAAGAGAAGATCGCGCGCGAGAATGCATTACCCCGTGGAAGTATCGAAGGCCGACTCGAACGAGCAGATCGAGCGATCGAGCGATCGATGGCGAAGCGAGGGCTGTTGTGATCACGATACGAGATCCAGACGTCCAGAATTTTTTACAGTCGCTCCCCGATCCGCTCCCGCACGAAGAGCAAGATCGCTTGATCGATCTGTACCACGAAGGCGACAGAAAAGCAGGCGATCGGGTGATCGTGACAAACATTCGACTGGTCGCCAAGATCATCTGCGATTCTTTTCGCTGGTCTGACTGCGAATTTTCTGATCTCTTGCAAGCAGGCACTGAAGGACTACTAGAGGCGCGCGAGCGCTATGATACCAGCGCAGACTGCAAATTCACAAGCTACGCTTCTTTTTGGATTCGCGCCAAGATCTTCCAGGAGTCGAATCGAATGACCGCGCCCTTTCGCCTGGATTCAGGCCGGGCGCACCGAAAGGCGCTCCATGCGATCCCAGGCGCTATGCGCGCGATTCGACGCGAGGGCAAGATCCCGACGACGCAAGAGATCGCAGACCGCATTGACGGCGTAAGCGAGGACGTGATCAAGGAGATCGCAAATGCCAAACGCTCGATGAGCCTCGACGCCGAGCGAACTACCAGCGGCGACAGCCTGCACGCTTTTCTTTTCGAGACGACGCCGGACCCGTCCGCCGCTGTCGACGCGCGCAGGTGGATTTCGGCGTTCGCAGAATTCGGCGAGACGATCGAAAAAGAGCGAGAACGCGATATTTGGTATTCTCGCATTTTCTGCCTCGGTGGCGACACTCTAGTACGACTCGGCGATCGCTGGGGCGTGTCTAGAGAGTGCATACGGCAGATCGAGATCGGCCTGAAAGCGGCGTTTGTGGAGTGGGCCGAAGATCGGGGCTTTGACGTAGAGGGGATCCCCTGGAGTACCTGAGCGAAATAGAGGCGATCACAGGCTCACGCGCTTTGCGCTTGCACGGTGCGCTCGCCAATAGCGGCAATCCCGACGTCGGCGCCGCCGCGATGAACTCCGCGACTGGCTTCGAAATCGCCCTTGACGGTAGGTATAAGGGCGCTTATAGTCATAGACACGATGGGGCAGCGGAATGGCCGAGGCCCAGATAGCGGAGAGAAGAAAATGAAAGAATTCACTACCACCGACATCACGGACATGACCGACGCCGAGCTTGACGCACTCCTCGGCACCGAGGAGCCCGCCGAACCGGCTTACGTGGTCGTAAAGACCAAACGAATCGAAAACGAATGGGCCTTCATCGTGCTGGCGCGCTCTACCGAATATCGGCTGTCCTGCAAAGAAGCCGCCGCACGAGGCGCGCGCCTCTTCCGTACTACGGGCGCTCCCGACGTAGGGGAGACTTTCCCCATCGACGAGAAGGCGGATCACCTGGGCGAGGAGATCACTGTCGTATGAGTTACCCGTCACCCGCCCCCTGGCATAGCATCCGGCATAAAATTTTGAGGTTCGTCGACCAAACGAATCTCCACGCCGAAGATGATTTGCCGGATTGTGAGATATTAGAATCAGGACTCATGGCGGCGCTTGATGATGAGCATATTCGCGTCGATCGCGAGGGATGGGTTCACGTGACGAAATTAGGCTGGATACACGTGTTTGAGGAAATGCAACCCCGCCAGAAGATCGAGCCACGGCAGAGTATTACCAATTCCGTACTGCGCGGCGATCGCGCGATTGATCTTTTGAGAGATGGTACGATTGAACTAGTAACGAAAGAAGAGCACGACGAGGCGATCCGGGCGCGAGAAGACGATAGGCCGATTAGCCATTACCCGTACGGAAGATTTAGCACTTGACAACCTCTACCGCGTATGATATACAGCCCTAACGGGAAGTATTTTCATACGCGGTAGAGGCATTTCTTGAAAGAGACAGACAACCAAAGACAACGCCGATGGCTACGTGGACGATACCATTCCGCAATTGATCTGGCAAGCGCCTATCGGTGGCTGATCGACCGATCGACGGGAAGCGCGCGTATGGGCGTGGACTACGAAAGCCTTGCGGCGTCCCTCCTGGATAATGGATACCCGATCGGGGGCCTGTCGGATTTCCAGGATCTACTCCTGGAGAGAAAGCATAAGATCCGATCGTTCCTCTTCTCGGCGGCGAGTCCTCGCCGATCTCACGCGATCTGGGGACTACGGCGGATTCTCGGGGATAAGCCGGGAAAGATCGCGCGTGATTACGGACTCGAAGAAAAAGAGGTGAAGCAGCGCATCAGGCTAGTCGACGATCAGATCGAAAAGGCGCTTGATCGGCGGGGCCGGTTATGAACGACATCGGAACTAAAAAAAGGTGGCTCCAACTCATAGAAGATCAAACGGGCTCACAGGCTAAGAGCTTATTCGGCGCGCTCGCCAATAGCGGCAATCCCGACGTCGGCGCCTGCCCCGATGCGATCTCCGAGTCCGTGGCGAGCAAGTACGCGCTCACTGAATGCGGGCGCTTGTTCCACTGGCGCTATGGCGATGTCCGCGAGATCAAGGCCAGCGCAGGGCACGGTAGGCGCG
>PWPP01000002.1 GCA_003558625.1 Syntrophomonas sp. | reverse complement strand
TATTATTGCCGGCAACCAGGTCGAACTCACTATCGCCGGAACTGCCATGAATCCTGAATTCGTATATGCTATGCGCTCACCCATGGATCTATACCCGGATCCGACGGTCTTTGGAGTGGCCTACCTGCCGCTGGATGTGATGCAAAGCCTGTTCGGAAAGGAATTATTAAACGACATCATCTTTACCCTGGCACCGGGGCATAGCTACGAAGATGTAGAAAGCCGCCTGAAACCCCGGCTGCAAGCATACGGACTGGAAAGTATTTATCCCCGAAAAGATCAGATCAGCGAGGCCATTTTAAACCAGGAATTACAGCAACTGCAAGCTATGGTCACTTCTTTGCCTCTTCTCTTCTTGATTGTAGCCGCCACCATCTTATACATTCTTCTCAAAAGAATGGTAGAACAGCAAAGGGGGCAAATCGGTCTTCTCAAAGCTTTTGGTTATTCTAACCGGGAACTCCTGATCCATTACCTCTCTTATGCCGTGATTATCGGTGCTCTGGGGGGGCTGCTGGGTGTTTTGCTGGGATTCTGGCTGACTTATCCTCTGATGGATCTCTATGAAGAATTTTTTAACCTGCCCGGCCTGACCGGTAGTTATTCTTTATATTATTTGTTATTGGGAATGCTATTTTCTACTGGTTTTGCCCTGCTGGCCGGTTACTTTGGCAGCAAAGACATCGCAGCATTAGAGCCAGCGGAAGCCATGCGTCCACCCGCTCCCCCTCCCGCCAAAAAAACCTTCCTGGAAGAATGGAGCTTGTACTGGAACAATTTAACCATTCAGGGCAAAATGGCTACCCGCAATATATTTCGCAATCTCAGCCGCAGCTTTTTTACCCTGATCGGGGTTATGTTTGCCTTCAGTCTGATTGCCACTACCGGGTACTTTCTCTCTATTTTTGATGTAATGATAGTGGACCAGTTTACCAGGGTCCAGACCCATGATGTGAAAGTGGTTTTTCATTCGCCTACGGACAGACACGATGCCAGCCGCGAATTATCCCGTCTACCGGGAGTAAAAAGGGTTGAAGCCTACCTGGAAGCGCCGGCTACGATCAAGCAGGGCTGGTTGCAAAAGGATGTGATGATTCTCGGTATAGAACCAGAATCGGAAATGTATAATCTGCTGACCAAGGACGGTAAAAAAGTGCCTTTACCGTCTGATGGTATTGTACTATCAGAGAATCTGGCCGAGAGCCTACAGGCCAACCTGGGCTCACGCCTGGAAATTGAGAGCCCTTATGCCAAGGACTCCCCCGTTTACAGCAAAGTGGTAGATATTGTCCCGCAGTATCTGGGATCTAATGCCTATATGGACATCAATGCCCTGGGACGTTTACTGGACCAGGGTCCTATCTGTACCGCAGCACTCCTGGCGGTTGATGAGAAAGCCTTTCCTTATTTAAAAGATCGCTACCGGGAAGCAGCGGGAGTTTTTTCGGTGGAAGATAAAGGAGCCACATTAACGAAATTTAATGAGTTGATGGAGTCCTTTGATTATACTTTCTGGATTCTGGCCATGTTTGGCGTCCTTACCGGTTTTGCCGTGATCTATAATTCCGGTATCGTCTCTCTCTCCGAGAGAAAGAGAGACCTGGCTTCCATGCTGGTCCTGGGTTTGACTCCCAAAGAAGTATTAAGCACTCTGACGTTCGAACAATGGTTTATCAGCATATTTGGCATGCTGGCCGGCATCCCTTTGACCATGGCTTTTCTGCAGGGAATGGCCAATGCACTGGCTGCAGATCTTTTTACCTTTCCGGTCATGCTTGAACTGCAGCCTTTTATTATAGGTGCCGCCGGAACGATCGCATCGATCTGGTTTACACAAAGGATGATTTATCGTAAAATCCAGAATCTTTCCATGGTAGAAGTGTTAAAAGAAAGAGAATAAAATAAATTCAGGGAGGGTTTATCATGAAAAAAGGGCTTAAATGGTTTTTGTGGGGTGTTCTGGTGATTGCCCTGGTTTCAGCATATGCCTACTCTGCCACACGCCCGCTGCAGGCAGACCTGTTGGAGATTGAACCCCGGACCATAGAAAAGACCTTCACCGAGTCGGGTATGGTCTCAGCTACCTGGAAAAAAGACTTTTTCAGTTTGATCGGGGGTAAAGTCCTGGAGGTATATGTGGAAGAGGGCGATCAGCTTGCTGGAGGAGAAACCCTATTGGTGCTTGATACCCAGGATATCAGATACCAGATCAGCCAGTTGCAGGGACAGTTGACCAGTATCCGGGGACAGGAACGCCAGGCGCTCAGTGGAACCCCTGAAGAATATACCGGTTCGATCGCCCCCGCTATCGAGCAGGTAGAAATACAGCTAGCGGCAGCCCGCGAAGATTATGAACGGCTGCAAACACTTTACCAGTCCGGTGCAGTTAGCCAGACTACCATGGAAGAAGCTGAAAGAGGGGTCAGGCAGCTGGAGATTCTCCTGACCCAGCAAAAACAATTGTTACAGGGAGCGCGGGAACAGTTTTCCGGCCTTGAAGCTTCACTGAGGGCCCAGATCGCCATGCTGCAATACCAGCTGGAGAATGCCCGGATGGTGGCACCGGAATCTAGCACCGTTTCCACTGTCCACGTCAAGAAGGGAGCCGTTGTCGCTCAGGGCACACCGCTGCTCTCCATCTTCCGGCAGGGAGAATACGAAGTAGAGGTCTTTTTACTGGCCGAAGACGTGATATTTATCCAACCCGGAATGGAGGTGCGTGTAGCCTACAAAGGCCTGCGGGGTGATGAATATTTTCAGGGTACGGTGAGCAAAATCGCCACAACGGCAGAGGAACGAATCTCTACCCTCGGCCTGTCGGAACAAAGGGTTAAAGTCAATATCAGACTGTCAGGAGATGTTAGCCACCTCCGTTCGGGCTATTCCATGGACGTGATTTTTATTACCCACCGGGAAGATGATAAACTGGCCGTTCCCAAAACTTCCCTTTTTACCTATGAAGATATGGATGCGCTATGGGTAGTGCGCGAGGGAAGGGCAGAAATTCAGCAGGTAGAAAAGGGATTGGAAACAGATGATGAAGTAGTGATCGTTTCCGGATTGGCAGCAGGTGACCTGGTGATTAGAAATACCCGTTTAGAGGGTTTAAAACCCGGAGTACGCATCG
>PWPP01000037.1 GCA_003558625.1 Syntrophomonas sp. | reverse complement strand
TGGTATTTGTCAGCCAAAGCCTTCACCCGCTGCAGCCGCGACTGCTCCATATTGTCACAACCGGTCAACACGCCGGCCATAAAAACCAAAACCATCAAGCATGAAAGCCAGCGGTATTTCATATTACTCTAATCTCCTAATCTCCTAAAAATATTGCCGTCGCCAAAGCCCGGCACCGTCTCTGTAACCATCCCCTCTGCCTATCCGGCCTAAAGGCTCTCCTCATATTTCTTGCGGTCGGCTTCCGCCTCGGCACTGCGTCCCAGCTTGCTATAAATCTGGCTCCGGATCAGATACAGGTTGTTGTTCCCCGGATTTAGCTGTATGGCCCGGCTGATGTCACTCAGAGCCTGGCTGTATAATCCGGAATGGAAATAAATCATGCCCCGGTTATAATAGGCACTGGCATTATTGGGATTGGCAGCAATCATCTTGCTATAGAGCTGGAGATCATCCCCGGATCCGATCTCACTGTAGGTAACCCCGGTCCCGCTCTCCTTGGGTTCACTGAGTTTCGAGTCCCCCGCGGGACTGCTGGGCTCCGGGGCGGCAGCCGGAGGCGCCGGTTGCGCAGGCTTGGTGGCTGTTGCCTTTGGCGGCTGCGGCGTCGTTGTCACTGCCGGTTTCTTTACAGCTGGCGGGGCACTGGGGGTCGTCGCCACAGGAGTAGTGGGTTTGTCTTCCAGCAATTCCACCGGTTCCGGAACAGCTTCTTCCTCCTGGGGCAGCTTGGCCAGCTCGGTGGACTGCATTTTATCATAGACCAGGGCCCGCAGGGTATAGGTTTTGGGATCACTGGGATCCAGCAATATGGCAATATCCAGGTCTTGCAAAGCATAGGCATACATGCCTTTTTTTTCATAGGCAATACCGCGAATCAGGTAAGCCCGGGCCTCGTTGGGATTCAGGGAAACCGCCATGTTGTAATCATCAAACGCCAGATCACTTAAACCCATCTGGTCATAAATAATCGCCCGGTTGCCATAGGCATTACCCCGGTTGGGATCCAGCTGGATCACCTTGTTAAAATCCTCCAGGGCCGCACTGATCAGGTTAAGCTGGTAGTAAGTCCTTCCCCGGTTAAAAAGGGCTTCCACCTGCCGGGGTTCCTGCTCCAGAATCGCATTATACATGGCCAGGGCCCGGTCATACTCTCCGATATCATAAAAATGTAGCGCCTGGATCAACTGCGAAGCCACCGCCGCCGAAATAGCTGCTGCCTGTTCTGACTGCTCCTTATTATTGCAACCTCCACAAGATGTCAAAACCGGGGTCAACAATAACAGAAAACATAATCCCAGCACAGTTATTTTCTTCAAAATCTCTCCCCCTCAAAATGGCTCACCTTAGACAACAAACCCCGCAAAAAAATCAACAATTATCCAGCATCCGGCAAATTATGTCACTATCTGGCTCCCCCATATATTATAATGAAGTGGCGGTGTAGATCATCGTTGTTTTTATAATTATGAAAACTCCCCAAAATCCATAGTTTCACTGTAAGTATTCCTTGCTATTTGCACTATTATTTTATAGGATTTTAGATACATAGTCCAATAATAATACGAATATATCTAAAACTTCTTACAATAATAATCGTGCTCGGCTGATACAGGAAAGGGGTGAATATTTTTAGCTGCCACCGGAATTCTCGACACACCACTAAACCATAAAGGAAGGAGGATGTCTTTTGACCCGAAAAAGAACGACTACCGGCAAACTCATGAGCATTTTACTGACCCTGGCTTTACTTTTCAGTTTTGCCCTGCCCCAGGGGGTGAGTGCTGCCACCTTCAGTGATACCAGCGGCCACTGGGCCCAGGCCAGCATCACCAAATGGACCGACAACCAATTGGCCCAGGGCTATCCCGATGGCACCTTTCGCCCTGGAAATCCCGTAACCAGGGCCGAATTTATGTCCCTGGTCAACAACGCCTTTAATTTCACCGACACCTCAACCACCAGTTTCAGCGATGTATCCTCCGGTGCCTGGTACGCCACGGTGGTATCCCGGGCGGTCAAAGCCGGCTATGTAACCGGCTATCCCGACGGGACCATCAAACCCAACGGCTTGATCACCCGCCAGGAAGCGGCGGCCATCATCACCCGCATCAGCAAAATGGGTGAAGATCCGGCCAAAGCCCAGGCTTTTGCAGATTTTGGCCGGATCCCAGACTGGAGCCGGGGCTATATCGGGGCTGTTGTAAACGCAGATTTCATGAAAGGTTATCCTGACAACACCTTCCGGCCCCTGAACTTCATCACCCGGGCCGAATCCCTGGTAGCCCTTGACAACGCCACTTCCATGATGGACCTGGTATATTTCGACCGGGCCGGTATTTATGGCCCTGAACAGGGCCGGGAGACCTTATCTACCAATGTAGTGATCAGTTCGGACACCACCATCCTGCAGAATCTCCTCATCGAGGGCAATGTCCTCATAACCGAAGAAGTAGGCACCGGCACCGTGGTCTTTAATAACGTGATGGTACGAGGAAACACGTATGTCAGAGGCGGCGGATCCGACAGCATATTCTTTAACGGAGGCCAATACGGTGATATCATCGTACAGAACATCCGGGGAAATACCAATGCCGCAGTCCGCATTGTTTCCAACGATGCCAAGGCCACGGACAACAACCCCCTCAATGTAGTCATTCAGGCCGCAGCAGCCGGAGATGAAGTGATCCTGGAGGGCAGCTTCGGCAACGTTACCCAGCAGGCCGGAAACTCCAAGCTGACCACCCGGGGCACTACCAGCATCAAAAGCCTGACCGTGGCCGCCAATTTGAGCAACGTCTTAATCACCCTGAGTGAAGGCACCACCATTGATATCCTGACCCTCAATTCCCCGGCGGAAGTGAAGGGCACAGGGAAAATCAAGCTGGCCAAGATTAATGCTGCCGGAAGCACCTTTGAGACCGCACCTGAAAAAAGCGAGGTAGCCGAAGGTATAGAAGCACCTGAAGAATCACCGATAATAATTGAGTCGGAGTCTAACAATAAGGTATATGGATTTAGTTCTCCGGCCTCCCTGAGAACCTCCATCACAACCTTGATGGCGCCTTCTTTCTTGCAATTATTTTGCAGTTGTATGGCTCTTAGCCCGAAGTCCCTTGACCAGCGTTCAAGA
>PWPP01000009.1 GCA_003558625.1 Syntrophomonas sp. | reverse complement strand
CCGTACCTGGATCTAATGGATTTTAATTAATAAGGGGGAAGATATGATGTGGAGAAAAATTGGAATCCTGGTTCTGTTCGGTTTACTGGTGCTGTTGCTTTCTGCCTGTGGAGGTAATGAGAAAGCAGGGGACAGTGGACCTGTGCAGCCGGAGACATCCGGGGTGGTTCTTGAACCCTGCACCCTGATATCTATGCCAGAGGCGGAAGAATTGATGGGAGCTGATTTTACAGCCATTGAAAGGAGCGAAGAAAAGCGAGTGGGGCTAAAGCTCTGCATGTATTTTTCCGAGGGGGAAGATGAAGACCGTTTCTTGCAAATTTCCCTGACCCAGGCGGCTTTTATGGAGCAGGAAAACCTGGATCGGGGTCAATCACCCCAATCCATCTTTGAAGCCATTAAAACCAATTTTGAAGAAGAGCTGGTTGAGGAAAATATTGGTGATGAAGCCTTTATTGCTACCCCGGGCTTGCATATTTTAAAGGATGGCTATTATATCGTGATTGGAGTGGGCAACACCAGCGACGAGAACAACCGGGAAATATTGCGCCGGGCCGGGAACCTGGCTGTTTCTAACCTGGAAGCAGCATTACAGTAAAACCAGGAACGGTTCTAGCATTGAAGCCATGAGAGATGCGGTCGCTTGTATTATGAGTGCAGTAGCCCTTTTGGGTGATCCCCAGAACCAACCGTAATAGGAAGAACAAAAAAGGGGACCACCTTGACCGGTTATGAGGTGCGAGTATAGAAAGGGAACTCCTGACTGCATCTGGTGAAGTGTAAGGCCTGACCTCGTTATTGGGGTTAACCGCAGCTGGGCTCACGTCCAGTGAGCTTGCCAATGATAATGGCAGCAGCTCAGCCTACCCCCGATTTTACCTCGATTGCATCTGCCGGGCAGTTGATGGCGCAGGCCCCGCATTCCATACAGGCATTGCGGTTTACTACCCGCGCTTTTTTGTCTTCCATGGCCAGAACCTGGTGGGGACAGACCTGGGTGCAGGTCTGGCAGCCGGTGCATCTATGGGTATCCAGCCGCAGTGTTACCACATTTTTGAGATAGGTCATCGTCATTTTTTTTTCCTCCTAAATGCTAAACCGGGTTATTTGGTAGATCACGGCCAGGACTAGTCCCGCCAGGGTGGATAGGGCGATAACCGGTAGGGTATATATGGTTTCTTTCCGCACCCCGGACAGGGAGGTATAGGTGGTGCAACCGGTAAAGTTGAGACCGAAGAAGGTAGTGATACCGGCCAGGAAAAGGGCATGTGCTCCCAGGACCAAGGCATGGTCCGGGAAGTGAAAGACACCTGGAAATGAGACCACCAGCACAACCAGGGGTAGAGCCAGGAGCAGGCTTTTCAGGGCAAAACTGCGGAAGGGCAGGTAGGGGAGGAAAGCGGCAATACCGGCGGTTCCCAGCAGGATGGCAATCAGGTAGGGGACCAGGTTCATTAATGTGGGTACCCATACCGTGTTCCAGGCCCACCCGTTTGGGGTAATCAGGTTGAAGAGCAGGAGCAGGACAAAGAGCAGCGGGATCAATTTCAGGGAATGGTTCAGTTCCACCGGTACAACCGCCAGCCGATCTGCCAGGTTGAATTTCACTTTCCGCATATCCCCGCTGGCCCGGTGATTATTGCGCAAAAAGGCCGGGATATCGGCTGCTCTCACCGGACCATAGACAACCTTGAACCCGGTGGCCCGGGTTACTTCATGGCCGGCTACCCCGGGAGCTCCCAGCTGGGGCAGGATCAGCTTTTTATGGGAGACCACGTTTGCCAGCTGTACCTGGCCGATACGGCAGATGATCTCCCCGGTGCCGAAAGTGCCTTTGCCGGCAGCACACCATACGTTGATACCATGGGTATTGAGGACTAGCAGCCACAGGTTTTGCCCTTCCAATTCCCGGCGCAGGTAATCGAAGGTCAGTTTATAATTGGCTGTCACCAGCACCGGCGAGTTAGCATCAGGTATGCCCAGGGCATATAATCCGGGGTATATGCTGTAGTCGTTTCTGTTTATGCCCAGACGTGCTTTAACCGCACCAAGTATATCTGCCGCTTCCAATGTGGTTTTTATTTTTAGAATCCGGGCCCGGGGATGATCGACATAGCCATCGGACCAGGTTGCGTTAATGGGATCGTCGAAAACAGAATCTTCGATTTCTATCAGGCTGTTGTCACAGCTGGCGCCGGAGCAACAGGATATTTTTTTAGCCATGTTCTACCTCCGTTAGCAGAAGTCCTGATCTTCCAGGATCTCTAACAATAACTGTAGGCTCTCCCGGACCTCTTGCTGGCGGGAGACAGGGATGGACTCCAGGATGCGGGAATAATACCGGTCAATGCCTGTTTCCAGGTCTTTATATTGCTGTTGTCCCTTGGTGGTCAGCAAAATCTTGATAAAGCGGCGGTCTTCCGGATCTTCCTCCCGCACTGCCAGGTCTTCCCGGGTCAGGGAGTGGATGGTTCTTGAATTGAATGCTACAGAGGTGGGGCTCTTTTCTTTATGGAAGCAGCAGAGCCAGGTTGATAAGGTATAGTAAATTGAGCTAATTTGAATAGCGTCTAGAAAACAAGCAGACATGGACGCAGCCACTTGGTAAGATAGAGTTGCAACACAAAATCTGCCAGCGTGGAGCTATGTAACTATGTCCAATAACATTATACAATTTAACGAAGGGGTTATGAAGTACGAACTTAAAGAGTTCGAAGGAGGCCAGGACCGAGTAAATTTGGATTCCAAAAAAATATGGGGGAAAATACCTTGACAGGTTAGGAGGTCCCAGTTTATACTATTTTTAGATTAATATACATATGGACGATGAATGAGGAAAGTAGGCCTTTCCCAACCTTTCAGGGAGAAAAAGTCATGGACTGTAAGCTTTTTCAAGGTATGGCTGGCTGAAGTTCCCTCAGGAGTTATTACGCTGAAACGACAGTAGGTGTAGTCGGAGTTTCTCCCCGTTATTCGGAGAAGGGTATCGGATCTTTTTCCCGTACTTGATGAACGCTAAGGTGGTATAGCGAGATGAACACATTTCGTCCTTGAGGATGAGATGTTTTTCTGTTTTAAAAGGGGAATGATCCCGTACTTTAAGAGTGGGTCTAATAAGACCAAATTGGGTGGTACCGCGGAAACCTCCGTCCCTTCAGGGATGGAGGTTTTTTATTTTGGCAGAAAGGAGGAAGGAAGCATGTTAGGATTAGAATCTGGATCGATCGCCCTGGCCTATGTATTGTCAGTATCGTCTTCGGCACTATGTATCGCTTACGGTATGTATAACTGGAAAAAAGACCAGTAAAAACGGAAGGCAAAAATCAGCGGAGGTGAAACATGAACGTTTCTATTTTGACGGTTCTGCTGGCCGTGTACCTCGGGGTGACAGCACTTTTGGCCTATCTGGCTTATAACCGCACCCGCTCTTCCAGTGATTATCTGATCGCCGGGGGTAAAGCGCATCCCTTTCTCATGGCCATGGCGTACGGCTCCACCTTTATCAGCACCTCGGCCATAGTGGGCTTCGGCGGTGCTGCCGGTATGTTTGGCATGAGCCTTTTATGGTTGACCTTTATGAATGTTTTTGTGGGAATATTTATCGCTTTTGTCATCTATGGCAAGAGAACACTGGTCCTGGGAAAAAAACTGGAAGTCAGTACCTTCCCGGAATTGATGGGCAGGCATTACCAGTCGGGCTTTATCCAGAAGTTTTCTGCCGCCGTCATTATTGTCGCCATGCCGCTGTATGCTTCGGCGGTCATGATCGGTGCCGGGCGCTTTCTGGAGCAGCTGTTGCAGATCAACTATTCCATTGCCATCATGATATTTTCCTTAATCGTGGCTTTGTACGTGATATCAGGCGGGCTGAAAGGGGTATTTTACAATGATGCCCTGCAGGGGAGTATCATGTTTGCCGGTATGGTTACCCTGATGATTATGACCTACCAGCGCCTGGGCGGGATCATTCCGGCTCATGAAGCCCTGAGCAAAATGGCTTCCCTGGTCCCGGAAGCGCTGGTGGCCCAGGGTCACCTGGGATGGACCGCTATGCCGGCGCTGGGGTCCCAGCTGTGGTGGGTGGTGGTATCTACCCTGGTAATGGGAGTGGGTATCGGGGTCTTAGCCCAGCCCCAGCTGATCGTGCGCTATTTATCGGTGAAGGGACCCAAACAATTAAATCAAGCGGTTCTGATCGGGGGGATCTTTATCCTGGCTTCCACCGGGGTGGCTTTTACCGTAGGAGCGCTGAGCAATGTCTTTTTTCACCAGACCCAGGGAGTCATCTCTATTGCTGCAGTAGTTAACCCGCTTACGGGACAGGCCAATGTGGACCAGATCATCCCCCTGTTTGTCAGTCTGGCCATGCCGGAATGGTTCGGCTATCTATTCATGTTGACCCTGCTGGCTGCAGCCATGTCTACGCTGAGCGGGCAGTTTCATATTATCGGCACTTCCCTGTGCCATGACCTCTACCGGAACACCTCTCTCATCTTTAACCGTCTGGCTATCATCATCGCCTTAATAATATCCGTGTACCTGGCCCTCAGTTTACCCATCAGCATCATAGCTGTGGCCACGGCTATATTCTTTGGCATCTGTGCCGCCACCTTCCTGCCGGCCTATACCGCCGCACTGTTCTTTCCCGGGGTAGGGAAAACGGCAGCCAAGAGCAGCATGATTGCCGGTCTCAGCACAAGTTTGATTTGGATGGCCTTTTTCCATGCTAAAGAAGCCAGCGCTTTGGGCCTGGCCAGCTTTCTATTCGGCCGCGATACCCTGCTCGGTTTCCCCTGGGTGGTAGTGGATCCCATTATCATCGCCCTGCCGGTCTCCATCGTGACCATTATTGTTGCCCACCAGGTGGTCAAAGTCCTAAAAAGTTCATAGATCAGCATCAGCGGGGGCGGTCTTTGCAGTGGTTCTTCTGCATACCGCTCTTTTGCATCAGGGGGGGCCGACCTGCGGCCTTTTCCAGTGGAAGAAGAAAATGACCCCGCCAAGAAACAGGGTCTTCTGAAAAATATTGCTATTAAAGCTATAATAAAGATATACTTGGTGTATTTTTCAGACGGGGGGTTAAGAGATGTTTGCCTTGATTCGACGCAGCCTGGAAGCGGCCAGAAAATACACGCTTATCGATTTTGCGGTGTTAAAAATCTTGCTTGTATCCTTTGGCATCCTGCTGGGAGCCTATTTTCCGGCGTTTTTCCTGCAGCATAGCGTGATTTTATGGGTGGTCTTTATCCTGGCGTATCTCCTGCTGGGATATAGAACGTTTGTGACCCATAAATATTAAAGGAGAGTCTCATGGAAAAAAACGGCAAGATTTTTTTCCGAATGGTGCCAACAGGCCTGGAGATGATCCTGAATTCCATTCAAGAACCGTCCCTGGATTGAATGGATTGAATTGGGGGGATGGTATTGATGGTGAAGCGGATCTTATCTCCTTCCCTGTAGTCCTGCTGATAGTGGGAGAGATCCATCAGGATTTCGCCACTGGCCCCATTTACCTGTTTCAAGATATATCGGGTCACGGGACCGAGAAAGATTTTTTTATCGATTATGGCGCTAAAGCATCCTCCGGGATCAGGGAGGACGCTTTCGGGGCGGAAAAAAAGGCAGGGCTGTTCTTGTTCCCGGAGCAGGAGCTGCGGGTCGATGGTAAGCTCCTGCCCCCAGAAACGTATGATGCTTATTTCCGGCCGGTTTTCTACCATGGTTACCGGAATCAAATTGCTATCTCCCATGAAGTTGGCCACGAAGGAGGTGCGGGGATGATAGTAGATGGTTTCGGGGTCCCCAATCTGCTCGATCTGCCCCTGACTGTTCATAACCATAATCTGGTGGGCAATGGCAAACGCCTCTTCCTGGTCATGGGTCACATAAATACTGGTCACCCCGGTTTGCTCCTGGATCTTGCGGATTTCCTGGCGCATTTTCAGCCGCAGACTGGTGTCCAGGCTGCTCAGGGGCTCATCAAAGAGGATGACTTTAGGGTTTAATACCAGGGCCCGGGCCAGGGCCACCCGCTGCTGCTGGCCCCCGCTTAACTGGTGGGTCTTGCGGGCCAGCAGTTCCTGTAAGCTGAGCATGGCAGCGATATCATACACCCGTGGCTGGATGGTGCTGCGTTTAACATGCTGGGCCTTTAACCCGTAGGAAATGTTGTCATAGACATTCAGGTGGGGGAAGAGGGCATAATCCTGAAAAACGGTGACCGTTGGGCGTTCATTGGGGGGTACATCAGTAATGTCTTTTCCACCCAAAAAGATCCGCCCGCTATCGGGTCTGATCAGGCCGGCAATCACCCGTAGAATGGTGGTTTTACCACAGCCGGAAGGTCCCAGTAAAGCATAGATCTTTCCCGAGGGCACTTCGAAACTGACATGGTCCACGGCCAGGTTTTTTTTATAGCTCTTGCTCAGGTTTTGTACGCTTAGATCCAACCAAAACATCCTTTCTAAAACGCTTCAGGAAACCGGGGATTTCTCCCAGCATACTGAGCACCAGAATACCAACTAAGGTCAATATGATCAAGACAAAGGAGAAAGCCGCTCCCAATCCCAAATAGCCGGAATTGGTGGCGGAGAATATCTCGAAGGTCAGCAGTTTGTTTTTGGGTGTGACCAGGAAGATAACCGCCCCGATGGTGGTCATAGTATGGATGAAAGCATGGAGCATCCCCACTTTATAAGCCGGGGTCATCAAGGGGAACACTACCCGGAAGAAGGTCATGAAGCGCCCGGCTCCCAGATCTTTGGAAGCATCCTCCAGGTTATAGGCGACCTGCCTGAATACGGCCTTCCCGGCATTATAGCTGATGGGTAATTCCCTGATGATACAGACCAGGACGATGATCAAGCCGGTTCCGGTCAGGATCAAGGGAGGGTTGTGGAAAGCCAGTACATAACTGATCCCGATGACCGGCCCGGGGATGGCAAAGGGCAAAATAGCCACGAAATCCAGGGTGCGGCGATAGAGCCCTTCTTTCAGGCTGACGTAGTAGGCGGCCACTATGCCGATGAAAGGTCCGATCAAGGCGACCTGGATGGCAAAAGTAAGGCTGTTCTTGATGCTGCCGGCTCCCTGGTTGAGCACTATGTCGATATGCCTCATGCTAAAGCTGAAATCATGGCCCCAGGTAGTGGTGAAAGCCCCGATGGCGATGACGGAAAACTGGGTCAGGGTCAACAGGGCATAAATGATACAGATGACATAGACCAGGGCCAGGGTGATAAGGTTAAAGGCCGGTCTCTGGTCGGCAGCATCTTCTTCCTGGGTCAGGCGGGTGGAGTAGAAGTTGCGGTCGGACAGAATATTTTTTTCCATGAATAAGACCAGCAGGCAGGGCAGGGCCAGCAGAATGCTTAATACCGAAGCATATGGCATATTGTACAGGGATAAAACCTGCAGGTAGGCTTCACTGGCCAGTACCCGGAAGCCACCACCTACCAGTATGGGGGTGCCAAAGTCGGCAATGATATTGGCGAAGACCAGCACTACCGCAGCCAGGATCCCCGGGATCATCAGGGGCAGGGTGACGGTGAAGAAAACCCTGAGTCGCGATGCTCCGAGATCCAGGGCACTTTTTTCCAGGTTGGGATCAATGCGCCGCAGCACACTGGCGATCACTAAAAATGCTATACTGGCATTGCCCAGGATTTGCAAAAAGACAATGGCCTGCCATCCGATAAAGCTGGTATCCAACCCCAGCAGGGTATGGGTGATAAACCCCCGCCTCCCGAAGAGCATGATGAAAACCACTGCGGCGATAAAAGGTGGGGAAATGATATGTAAGATGGCGGCAAACGTAAATAATCTGCGTCCGGGCCAGCGGCCTTTCACTACTCCGATGGCCAGGATGATGCCCAGGATGGTAGCCCCAACGGTTGAAAGCAGAGATACCCGGGCGGTATTCAGCAATACCCGGATACCACGCTCCTCCAGCAAAGGAGTGGCATGGGCCAGGGTGAAGCTAGTGCCGTCAAAAAAGCCCGCCCCGATGATTTTCATCACCGGGTAGATAATAAATACAACAAAGATAACAGGGACAGCCAGTGCCATCCCTGTGAAAAGATTATCCTGTACTTTATTTTTTAGTTTCCGAATCTTTGATTCCATTGTTCTACAATACGGTCTCTTTCCTGTGCTGCCAGTGCAAAATCATATTCTACTAAGTTCAGGTTTTCCAGTCTTTCCACGTCATCGGGAACGGTTACCCCGGGTCTTACCGCGGGGCGGGGGCTTTCAAAGGCCAGGATTTCCTGTCCCTCCGGGGTCAGGGTCCAATCGACGAAGGCCTGGGCTTTTTCCAGCTTATCCGTTCCAGCGATGATGGCAACCGGTGAATGCCACCAGGCAGTACCGTCTTGCGGGTATATGACCTCGACCGGGTACCCTTCGCGTTGGGAATTTATGCCGTCCGGGCTGATCCCGATCATGATTTCACCCATGGAGGCTTTCTGTGGCGGCTCATTGCCGCGCTCGGCATAATAGGGCATGTTGGCATCCAGTTTTTCGATGAAGGCCCAGCCATCTTCTTCTCCCATGCGCTGCAGGATAGAGGCGATAGCAGTGAAGGCGGTGCCCGATATACCCGGGTTGGGCATTAGAATCTCGTCTTTGTATTGTGGATCAATCAGTTCTTCCCAGGTTTGAGGGATGGGAACCCCTTTGGTTTCAGCCAGGTCTTTATTGACCACAAAGGTCACCAGTACGATGGAAACACCGGTCCAGTAGCCATTGGGATCTTTTAAGCGATCATCGATGAACTCGGATTCCGGGGAAATATAGGGGTGGAGCAGGTCTTCTTCGGCTGCCACCATGAAACTATCCACCCCGCCGCCGAACCATACATCACCTAGGGCTTTACCCTTTTCAGCACGCATTCTCGATAATACTTCTCCCGAGGACATGTCGATGAATTCCGCCTTGATACCGGTAGCGGCGGTAAAAGCCTCCAGGATGTTGGCGGTATTGCCATAGGCGGCATAGATCTGAAGTGCTTCATCATCCTGGGTTGCCTGCCGGGTGCCGCACCCGGCAATCAGTGAGATACTGAACAGTAGCAATACCAGAAGCGTAATGGCTTTCTTAAGGGATCTGTTCTTCATTCCTCTCCTCCTCACATAACAATTATCATTGGATTTGTAACAGAACGACAGAAGGGGCATGGCGGGGTGGTCACATTTACCCCATGCTACCCGGGGCCGGACAGGTAAAAGGTGTCCATACAGCTGGCTCCTGGAATACTCCCGGGGAGAGAGATCCCATGCCCTCTTTAAAGGCCAGGGGTTGAACCTGGTGGGCTTTAATCGCCTGGATCAGGTCCTGCAGGTCGCGAATTCTCCCTGGAAAAACTGAGACATAGCGCCCGATGCGATCCACCTGGTGGGCGTCGGATCCTCCCAAACCGGGTAAACCGAGTTTCCGGGATAAGTGTAAGGCCTGTAGATTATGGTGAGCCAGGGTACTGCCGTTCAGGACTTCTATGCCTGACAGCTGGGAGAGCTGGTTGATGTGGTTTCCCAGGCCGCGTTCATTATTGCGGAAAGGGTGGGCACTGATGGCGATCCCGCCTCTCCACGTCACTTCTCGTACCAGGGCTCCTGCATCCATCAGCGGTCGAGGAACCTCTTCCAGGCCGAATATCAATAAATCCCCCTGCCGGGTTAAGACCTCCATCCCTACCAGCACCAGGAAGTCATGTTTTTGGGCCAGGGTTGCTGCTTCTGCCTGGGCATCCATACTTTCGTGATCGGTCACACACAAGCCATCTAACCCGATGTCCTTAGCGTATACAATGGCATCTTCCAGTTCCATATGGCTGTCGTTGGAATAGCGGGTGTGGATGTGCATGTCGATAAACATAAGAGCATTCCTTTCTGTGATAAAAATGCAGGTGGTCCGTATTTTCATTAAATAAAATTATAATACAGATAGGAAGAAATTATAAACAGTTTGTATCGATAGAATGGATATTATATTATAGATAATATCGATATATAAGAAAGGAGGGGCTGGGGTGCAGTTTTATCAACTGGCCTGCCTGGTGGCGGTAGCGGAGCAGAAGAGTTTTTCCCGGGCGGCCAAGATGTTGTTTTTAAGCCAGTCCACCGTCAGCAACCATATCAGCAATCTGGAACAGGAATATGGGCAAAAGCTCTTTGACCGTTTGGGCAAAGAAGTGCGTCTGACTCCCTTTGGAGAGAAGATGTATCACTGGGCCGGGGAAATCCTGCGCCTGCGAGAAAAGGCGGAGGAAGACCTGCGCACAGGTGAGCAGGAAATCAAGGGACAGTTGCTGGTGGCGGCCAGCACCGTACCGGCCCAGTATATGTTGCCATCTTTGCTGGCACAATACTATGCTTCTTATCCCCGGGTAGTGATCTCTCTGTCCCAGGGTTCATCCATGAACATCATAAAGGAGGTACTGCAGGGGCAAATTGAGCTGGCTTTTGTAGGAGAGAAATATGAAGAAAGCCACCTGGTCTATCGCCTGTTCCGGCAGGAGCACCTGGTTTTAATAACCCCTCGAGACCGAAATTATCCGGCCACCGTTTCTTTACCCGACCTGCTGGAGGAACCCTTTATCTTCCGCCAGGCGGCATCCGGGACCCAGGATTTTATCGAAAAGGTCCTGCAGAGGGAACACATTCATAAGAACCGGCTGCAGATTGTGGGTTATTTCGACAGTCCCGAAATGATTAAGCAACTGGTGGCACGGGGGGTGGGAGTATCGATCATTTCCGAGACCGCAGCCCTGGACAGCATCGAACAAGGGCTGGTCAATGCTTATGCCATACATGAAATGAGGGAGAAAAGATCTTTCTATATCGTACATCACCGTAAAAAAACCTTATCCCCGGCTGCACAAAAACTGCTGTTACATGTTGCTCCCTAAATCTTGCCCTTATTGCTTGTATTTAAGGCCCCGGTGTGGAAGGATGGACAATTAATCATCACCGGGAGCCAGGGCTTCCAATTGCTTTTTTATGGCATCGCAGACGGCATCCACCTCTTCGGCCGGCAGGTCAGATTCCATGTTCTTTTTTATGCCCGGGTCCGGGTGTATGCCGGATATGCTAAAATAGGTATATTATGGCAATGTTTATATCGATGGAAATCGCGGTATGGTGAAAGCAGAGGGAGTGGCCTCTTTCCATACTCATACCTATCGAATGTCTCTCCTGCTGCCACAGGGCCAGGAAGAAACGAGAAGGCTGTTATGATGTTATGAAGAATAATAGAGTATGGGTACTGAGCCTGTGCCTGACCCTGTTCTGGATCGGGGTTATTTTTTTTGCGTCCCAGCAACCGGCCCGGGAGCAGGATATTAAACCGTACCTGGCAGAGCGTGTCTGGATCAAGGAAGGGGTCTTGCAGGCACCCCAGATCCAATTTCATTATGCCGGCCGTTTCCATGACAGCCATGAGAATCCCCTGGGTTTTGCCCAGTTTATGCTGCGTAAGGCAGCGCATTTCTTTTTGTACGGGCTTTTTGGACTCAGTTTGCTGGTGTTTCTGTATAGCGGGGGGATGAAGCGGCTAAAAAGTGGCTTGACCGCCGGTATGGTAGTGGCCCTGGTAGCTGTAAGCGATGAGACCCTGCAATATTTCTCCCTGGGAAGGACGGGTTGTTTTGATGATGTCATCCTTGATCTCAGCGGGTTTGTTTTCTTCTATGGACTTTTTTTAATTCTGACCCGGGATAAAAATTGCAGGCCACAAAAGAGATGAAGAGGAGAAGTTGGCCTTCCAATATGGAGGCGGGGGGAACCCGGGTATACAAGGACCGGCTCCTGCCATGTGTCGCGGGGCTGGTCCATAACCACCAGGGAGATGAAAGTTTCAGGCTGTTTTTTTCTATTAAACGATAAAGACCCGGATTGATTAGATACGAAAGGAAGAATATGTATATATGGATACAAGCAAAACACAGCGGCATATCGCTGCCGGATGGTTAATCCTTCTTTTTGCCCTGCTGGTTTTATATTTAAGCGGTTGTGGAACGACGGCACTTGACCAGTCTGCGCGGGAGGACCATAACACCACCGTTGCCTTTCCGGAGATGGCAGAGCAGTATGAAAGCCCGGGTGGTGATATTATCTATACCGTGGCTGGGGGTGCTCCCCCGCCGGTAGCAACCGAGCGGAAAATCATCCAGCAGGTGGATATGACCTTATTGGTAGCCAATATTGCCACCTCACTGGACCGGGTGAGTGATATCTGCCGGGATAATCAGGGCTATATCCTTAACAGCTATCTTTACCGGGAGCAAGACCGGGAACGGGGAGAAATCAGCATCAAGGTGCCGGTAGAGCAGTTAAACCGGGTGATGGAAGCGGTGGCGGATTTGGGGGAAGTGACCTACAAAAATATTTCCACCCGGGATGTTAGCGAAGAATATTACGATTCCCAGGCCCGGTTGGGGGTGCTCAATAAGAAGGAAGAACGGTTATTGGCTTTACTGGAACAGGCCTCATCTATAGAAGACCTGCTGGCGGTGGAAAATGAGTTGACCCGGGTCAGAACCGATATAGAAGTATTAGCCGGCCGGCTGCAATACCTGG
>PWPP01000116.1 GCA_003558625.1 Syntrophomonas sp. | reverse complement strand
ATGTTTCTCTTATGCTACAACCTGCTCACGGCTTTAAGCGAGGAAGATTTGGATTAGAAACCCGGGGCGCTTGCACCCCGGGTCCGCTATTTCAGCCGCTTATTTTTACGTCCTCTTTAAAGAGCAGCCAGGGCTTCGGCGGGCTCCAGTCTTTTCGTGTAGTCCGAACTCACCTGGGCATAAAGGATGGTTCCCTCACGGTCCACCACAAATGTTGCCGGAAAAGGCAGTTCCCCGGATTCATTGCCCTGGGCCATGGCCAAATCCATGCCCCACTCTTTATACAGGGAGAGCAGGCGATCATCTAATGTAAAAACCAGGCCGAACTGGCGGGCGACTTGATGGTTGAGATCGCTAAGCAGGTCAAAGCCCAGGGCCAGTTTTTCTGCCAGGGCCGAAGAGACTTCAGGCAAATCAGGAGATATGGAGATAATAGAGCCCCCTTTTTCTTTGATTTGGGGCAGTAATTCCTGGTAAGCTTTTAGCTCCAAATTACAGTAAGGGCACCAGGAACCGCGGTAAAAATTGATAATCAGCGGGCCCTGGCCCAATAAATCATACACATTGACATCCTTGCCGGCGGTGTTTTTTAGGGTAAAGTCAGGGATTTTATCCCCTGCCGTCAGGGCGCTTTTTTCTAACCCCTGGTCCGCCAGTTTCTCTGCTGCATCATCCATGATCTTTTTGGCTTCCTCCGGCAAGCGGGCGCCGGACTTGGTTTTAAAGGCATCCAGCTTCTCTTTTAAACTCATCCTCTCTCCTCCTTCTCATTATTCCCAACCCCGGTCATCAGCAAGGGTAGTGCTAATGAAAGCAGGGTCCGACATCTATAAACCTCTATAGAAATTATATGATGGTGCCGCTTTTCCAGTCAACAAACCAATTTCAGGAAGGCAGAATAAAACCGCTGCTGCCGTGATCGGTTGTTTCAGGCAGCAGTATGCTTCTTCATTCTCCATACTCGTTTCAGCAGGTTGTTTATTCAAAGCAGCGAGGGTTTAATCCTGGAATGCTTCCCGCAGCAGGGCGATCTCAGCCGCATAACCGTCTAAGTCATTGGGTGTTTCCAGGAAAAAGGGCCGTTCACGAAGCCGGGGATGATTAATCACCCGGACCATGGCTTCAAGTCCAATGGTTCCCTTCCCGATAGCGGCGTGACGATCTTTGCGGCTTCCCAGTGGATTGCTGCTGTCATTGAGGTGTATGGCCAGCAGATTTTCCAGGCCGATATTACGGTCAAAATCCTGCAGCACCCCGTCTAAATCGTTGACGATATCATAGCCCGCATCATATACATGACAGGTATCGAGACAGACGCCGATACGGTCTCTTCGGGTGACCCGGTCTATAATCTGTCTGAGTTCGGCAAAGGTGCTGCCGATCTCGGTGCCTTTTCCCGACATGGTTTCCAGCAGGATCGTTGTGGTCTGGCCGGGCTGCATGATTTGGTTTAGCATCGCCGCCGTCAGACTGATTCCGGTTTCAACCCCCTGGCCCACATGGTTGCCGGGATGGAAGGTATAATAACTGTGGGGCAAGTATTCCATGCGCAATACGTCATCCGTCATGGCCATCAGGGTAAATTCCCGGGTTTTGTTACTGGCAGAGCAGGGATTCAGGGTGTAGGGGGCATGGCCCATGATCCCGGCAATTCCTTTTTCCCGGGCCAGGCGTAAAAAGGAAGCCACATCCTCAGAATCAATTTTGCGGGCTTTACTTCCCCGCGGGTTGCGGGTAAAAAACTGCAGGGTGTTGGCCCCGATCTTCACGGCGTCCTTTCCCATCGCCAGAAAGCCCCGGGAGGAGGACAGGTGACAGCCGATTTTTAACATAGGTTGGTTTCCTCCTATTAATATGCCTAACATCTAATATGCTTAACATTAAAGCTTCATTACCTGATCCAAGCTTATCATAGAAGAAAGAAAAAGCGGCCGGTTATTTCCAAGGGCTAAAAAATAGGGGTGAGCGTGGGTAATATGCTGAAAATACGGTATAATGGACAAAAAACAACCTGCAGGGGATGCTATGGAATTAAATGCGGAGCAAAAAAGAATTGTAGAGACCAAACCCGGTGGTCATATGCTGGTTAAGGGTGTGGCCGGGAGTGGAAAAACCACCGTGGCCGTAAATAAGATTCCCCACCTGTTAAATCATTTCTGTTATGCGCAGGATCGGGTGCTCTTGGTCACGTTTACAAGGATACTAATCCATTACATCGACGATATTTACCAGGAGATTGAAGCGGAGCAGGTGCTATTTCCCCTGCCCGATAAAGATAAAAATGTAAAGATAAAGACCATTGATCAAATCATATTTGCATTTTATCGCCAACAGGAAAAGAAAGAAGGCAGAAAACCCCGCAAAATCATCATGGACCGTAGCAAGGAACAGTACCAGTGCATGAGCCGGGCCATTTACCAGGTGGCGGAAAAATACCCGGATCAGTCGGTAGTTCAGGTCAGAAATATGAACTTCCTGCTGGATGAAATCGCGTGGATAAAAAGCAACCGCTATACCGAGGTGGAAGTTTACCAGCAGGTCGACCGGCGGGGCAGGAGCAAGGGAGCGGAGGAGGATAGCCCCCAGAGACTGAACAAGAGTTCCTTAAACCGCAGGGCCATATTTGAAACCATGTTGCAATATGACCGGCTGCAGGCCCATCAAGGGTATATAGATTTTAAAACCCTGGCCCTTGAGGTATTAGAGGCCATGGAGAAAGGGATCATCAGACCCCGGCAATATACCCATGTCATCGTAGATGAATGCCAGGATTTCAGCCGGGTACAACTAGCTATTGTTGCCCGCCTGTACCGGCACCAGGAGCAGCATGCCGGCATCACCTTCATTGCGGATACCACCCAGAGCATCTATTTGCAGTCCTGGTTATCCCACCAGAGCTTCAAAAGTATCGGGTTTGACATGTCAGGGCGATCCCGCATCCTGTCCAAAAACTACCGCACCACAGCGGAGATTGCAGCAGCCGCCTTCAGCCTGATCGAGCAAGATCACCAGATTATCACCAACGAATTCTATGTTCAACCGACAGCGCTTGACCGCCGGGGGGAGTACCCGCTTTTCCGCCAGTTTTCCCGGGATGAGGAAGAACTGGAGTTTATCAGCCGCGAGATCAAGCACAGATTACAAAAAACATATGATCTGAAAGACATCGCTCTCATGGCCAGAACCAGGGGGCAGCTGGAAAATGCCCGCCAATATCTGGCCCGGCAGAACAT
>PWPP01000022.1 GCA_003558625.1 Syntrophomonas sp. | reverse complement strand
TTTATTGAAAATACCGGCAATTTTGCCAAGCCCTGGAACATTTACTAAAACAGTTGCCCAGTTGAGCGTCCAACCATTACTTTCTGCCGCCAGGTCAGCTGTCCATTCACCTTCCGTGTCATCATCTTCATTATTATAAGTAGTCGGATCTGCCAACAATTCAAACCCCAATAGTTGCGATGGAAGCGTATTATCATTGGCATCAATAAATATAGCCATCATGGTAACAGCAGTTGCCGACATTCCAAGAACTGCTGCAACGGGTGCGCCCACACCCGTTGCTAAAGCAACTACAGCTCCAACACCAAGCGCTGAACCCGTCAGATCACGGATTTCACGAGCAAGGCCTTGATTTGCATTTTCAAACCAGGCTTGTACTCCCATCCAGCAATTCAATTCACCGGGAGTACTTATATTTTCCGGCATTACGAAACATCCAGCGGACGTACTACTATTCATCAGTTTAGCCTGTGTATTGAACAAATCATTAAACCTGATTGCAGTTTCAGATAGGCCAGACTCATTCATTAATGCATCAAACAGTTCTAATACTTCATTATCCAGTGGATTACCTTCCAGGACCGGAGCATCACCACTCAATATTTGACGAATATTATTTGGATTATTTGGCCCGTCAATAATCTGAAGACTTGCAGCTAATGCTTTCACTTCGTTTGGGAGTTCCGATACATCAGCAGTAAGAAGTTCATCACTGCTGCTGTATCCAAAATTTTGAACCATACCTTCAAATGCATCTTCAAGATGATCTATCATCCCTTTGAATGTACCGGGTGCTTTTACCAAAGCTTCAATTTCAAAAGATATTCCGGGGCAAATAATAGATTGATCCTCATTATAAATTACTATAAGTGCTGATCCACCTTCAAGATAATTACCCGGGTGAACCGGTATCAGTAATTCTGCCATATTACCATTCAATCGTTCGATAAAAACACCATGCCGGTTATCCTCATCCATATCCTCTGAATCGTAAACCCATGCTAATGGATCTTGCCCGAAATCATCTGATAAACCTTCAACCAATACATAGTTTGTGGGTTTGCCTGATGCTGCATCAAACACAATGGTCTCACAAACAGCACCGCCATGCCCCAACAGGCTGCTAACCAGGAGTTGTGTTTCTGGTGATAAATTACCGGGAAAACCATATCCGAATTGATCCGGTACCAGCTCATCCAGCACGTTATACAGATCTTCGGATGTCATATCATCCAGCAAATCTGTAGCTGTTTGAAGCATCTCTTCAAAGTCGTTCCGGTCAAATGTCCTGCTATTGGCAATCTCTCCGGCCCAGTATTCAGAAACGATTGCTGTAGCACTATTAACATTGCCATTACTCTCTTCAACAGCACCAGATATTGCAGATGTCAGTCTGGGATCGCTATCGACTACAATTACCAGGTCCAATCCTTCATCAATATCAGAAATCGAGTAATTTCCTTCAGAATCGGTGGTTGTTGAAGCAAGAAGGGCAGCATTACTTTGGTTTGATATGTAATCGGAGGCTTCGTAGATCAAAACCGTGACATCAGACAGAGGCACTTCGCCGGATAGGGCGCTCTCTGCCATGATAATTAAATCAGCAGTATGTGTGTCCTGATTCCGTATCTCGTTACCGGGAGACGATTTACTGCTGTCAGGTGCATTTATTTCAAGACTGTTTCCTGCTTTATTCTGCACCTGTTCTTTACCTGAAACACCAGCCGGCCCGCTAATACTACCCTGAATTGTAATGTTTGACCCATCGGTTGGATCTGGTCCGACCGGACTTCCCGAATCTGAGCAACCTGCTGCCATCACAATGAACAGTAAAAACGTCAACCATTTTGAAGATAAATAGTCCACATTTGCAAGGGTGCAATCCTTCTTGAAATTCTTCATTATGAGATGATTACTTCAAAGTTGACTTTTTATACCCTTCCATGGGTACATTGGCTATTTGAATGAGGTATATCGTGTTTAACAAGCCCGAACACTCCTCCGAAGACTCTTTGCTTAACTTTCTGTCTACCAATTAAACAGAGGTTATTCCATCTTCGACTTAACAGTTTGGATTATACTGGCCTCCGATGCAACTTGCTCTTATACCCCCGGAAACGGTTACACTGCTGCCCCCATCAATGGTTGACGCTGAAAAGTCAAATTCAGCTTCTACCGAACCAGTGGAATAATAAGAAGTGATGGCAATGAAACCGCCTGATTCGCCATTCGTTTCAAATGCCATTGTCGTTGCTGCATCAGCAAACAAACCATGGAATGGTGCGTCAGCTCCCAGATTATACTCACCTTTTGATATTGAAAAAGATTCAGACCCTGACTCTAGTCTGAATTCAAGTACAAATGAAGCATCCCCATTTTCATGAGGATCATTACTGAATTCTGCATTACTGACAAAAATCTGAAGCAGAGTACCATTATCAGATCTGTCAATCTTATCCCATGCTTTACCTTCGTGTTGTGCATTTATAGCACCTGATACAGTGAAGGCACCCTCCCCCTGGTTTAATCTTAAATTGCCGGGACCGGTTGCGTTCTCCGAACAGGATATAAAGATCAGAAATGAAGCGATGATGAGTGTGTAATTGTATCTTTTTTTCATATTAGAGATTATGGTGAATGACTACGCCCAATCCCTGAAAAGAGCCTGATTTATGAGTTTGCACTGCCGCCGCATGACGATAGGCAATTAATTATACTATTCCTATCCTAAATTCAAATATTTTCATATACTTATTCCTATGCCTCATCAGCCAATCGGCATTATCCGACCTGAGTCCCAGGGTTGAATTAAAAACTTCAGCTTTTCGTTTGTCTGCAGGAAGGTTTTTATTACGTAAATTCAACCCCACAACACAAACAGGGCACTTCATCAATGGATCCTCTTGCACATACGCTTTTCGGGGCCACCATGGCCGAGGCCGGACTCAAGCGCAAGACCGCGCTGGCGACCGCCACGCTGATCATCGGGGCGAACATCCCCGACGTGGACGCCGTGGCCATGCTGATCAGCTCGGATTACGCTCTGCAGGTGCGGCGGGGCTGGACCCACGGCATCCTGGCGCTGATGGTCTGGCCGTTCCTGCTGACCGGGGCAATGCTGGGCATTGACCACCTCCTTCATCGCTGGCGGGGCAGGAGGAACCGGGCACCAACCGCATCCACCCGGACACCAGACACCCGGCGCGGCGGACCGCCAATCGCATCCTCCAGAAAAAACGGCCCGGATATCTCACCCGGCCACCGTCGG
>PWPP01000079.1 GCA_003558625.1 Syntrophomonas sp. | reverse complement strand
TTAATGACCTTCCCGAACAGCATAAGACGGCATGGCAACTAACACAACCCCATATCACGGCTGCATTTGACAAACTGGTCGAACAGGTCCGCCAAGCCTTAGGCTGGTAAGAATCTTCCCCAGGCCGGGTTATCACGCACCGCTGACAAAAACATTTTTTAACCCCCATGTTCATGGTCAATGATTGTGGTCCGGGCCGGGAAGCCTAATTTCACCGCTCTAAAAACTATTCGTTTATTTCACAGCAATTTAGTGATATAATGTAAATAACGAATTTGGACTGAATGAGCGATATTTTCTGAGTTTTATGATAATGAATGAATGATTCAATATTAAGAACGGGAGCATAAAAGGAAAAAGAACCCCCTGGTGTGCGGCATGTAATCCTTCCTTTATGCTGGCAAACACGATTGCCTAAATGAAAGCGACAGCCAAGCTCGGTATTCAAAATTTCTTAAAGAAAGGAGGATAGCGTTCTATTTTAATGAGCGGATTTAACTATGCAATTAAAAAATAATGTCAAAAAATATAAAGATCCTTATTTTGATGTCAAAACTTTAGACAGGCCCTATTATTTAACCAGACCCAGCCGTCAAAGAGTATCAAAAAAAGTGAAAAGTGCAAAATAATGTACGCTAAAAAGCCTTCCCCTGCAGGGGAAGGCTTTTTTATTAGCACCGGTAAAACCAATTTTTACGGCATTGGCTTGAAATGAAGGATGGAGTACCGGGAATAGCTGTTTTTCTGACCGGAAGCAATCACCTTAGCCTGTTATCCGTCCCTGATCAATGGGGAATCGCTGCCAAAATGATTATGCCTATGATCACACCGGTTACGATGCCCAGAGTAGCGGAATGCCCTTCGGCCAGTTTTTCCGCCTGGGGGATCATCTCATCACAGGTAATAAAGAGCATAGCCCCGGCAGCAAAACCCAAAGCCAAGGCAATTACCTCAGGGGAGATCTGGCCGATCAGCCCGCCAATCAAAGCCCCCAGACCCATGGGGATACCAACTGCCACGGTACTGAGTATAATCTTGCCATTACTGATTTTACCTATCTTTAAAGGTATTGCCATCCCCATACCCTCGGGAATATTATGCAGGGCAATGGCAACAGCCAGGGCAATACCTACACTTAGATCCTGGAAACCAGCTACACCGATAGCCAATCCCTCCGGCAGGTTATGCATCCCGATGCCGATACCCAGGACCACTCCGGCTTTAATAAAGGGGGAATGAACTCCTTCGGTTTCGCCCAGAATATGCATGTGGGGCAAAATTACGTCAACTCCAAGCATTATAACCGCTCCCAGGATCAGACCCAGGAGTGCCCAAAACAAGCCGCCCATTTCCAGGGCTTCCGGCATAAGTTCGAACGCCACAACCGAAATCATAATACCGGCCGAAAATCCCAGCATGGTGCTCAACTGTACCGGAGTAATCCGGGCCAAAATCAAGGCAATAAGGCCGCCCAACCCCGTTCCTACACAACCGGCCATGATCCCTAAAAGTGTGACTTCCAGTATTGCCATTTTGTCTCCTCCTACCCCGTCTGTCTGCAAAAAAAATGTTGCCTTAAACCAGACAAATACCAGAGATTTCGATTCTAGAATTACCAGAACTCACTCTCTACCGTAATGATATCTATTATCATTATCAACCAATATTTATCATATAAAACCAGACAATAAATGTCAATAAGGTTATAATGCCCGGTAGGATAAAATACAATTTGCCTGCGAATACCCCCGCTGCTGTACCCTGAAACGATGCGTTCGTCCCCGGGCAAAAGCAACCCCCTCCTTACTTTCCGGTTAAACAACACCCAAATGATCGCGTTTTTGTTTTTTTACCAATAATAAATGTTTATCCCAATGGCAATGAGGATAATCGCTGCTGCCAGTTTCGCCTTTTCTCCCAATAACCCGCTGATCCGTTGGCCAAAAAAGAAGCCCAGGGCTGTCATCAGGGCAGCCGTTACCCCAAAAATAATCACCGTAAAAGCCAGGTGGACCTCGAACAAGCCCAAACCAAAGCCTACGGCAAGAGCATCCAGGCTTACCCCCACTGCTAAAAGCATGAGGCCCATCATGCCGGCATTAACATGGGAATCATCAGGCTCAGGGGGCCGTTTATTGTCTGTATTTCCCGACAAGAGTGATCCGGAACGAAATATCTCTACCAACCACCAGATACCGATTAACACCAATACTCCCGAACCGGTTATTCTAGCTAGCTCACCGGCTATTTTGCCCACCTGTTGCCCTAAAAACAAACCGGTCAGAGGCATAATAATATGAAAAAAACCGATCACCAGAGAAATGATGATTATTTGTCGCAGACGGATTCCCATCATGCCCACTCCGACAGCCATAGAAAAGGCATCAACCCCAAGTGCAACCGCTAAGAATATTATCGCCGGGACACCCAAAAAAGCCCCTCCTTAAATATTTTTATCCATCACCCTAACCGGCAGGCGTTTAGGGATGAAGTTACCATGCCCAGAGCCAGGTTCATATCCCATTTTTGAGCCCGGTCTTTATCCGGTTCCGGGGGACGCTGAATGTGACCGAACTTGTTAGACCGTTTTATTTAAATACCACCTCTTGAATGCCTCCGGCCTTAAGAAACATCTCAATGGCATTCCTGACACTGGAATCCGCTGTTTCCAGGATGCCGTTTTCAATGGCTTTTTTTACCATTTCTTCTTCTGCTGCCATTTGGGCGGCAGCAGTATCCGTGGCGGTAATTCTTACAAAAATACCCTCCCGCTCATCCCATATTTTCAACGTTTCGGGCATAATATACTTATATAATATCTCCGCCCCGGGCAGTTCAATGATGGCCTGTTCCCCGATGATTTCGAAATGACTAATCTTATTCATATCAATCCCGGCCCCCACCGTCCCCTGACCAATGGCCAGGTATTTTCTTTTCGTTCCCGGCAAAGTGAAGGGACCCAGCTTTTGCCCGGGATCGTCGATGCTCATAATGACCGATTGCATATATTCCACTGCAGACAACTGGGCAATCTCTCTCACTTCATTGATAGTGATGCCCGTCGTCACCACGGTCTGATGCTCTAGACTCCTGAAAGTGCTCACATAATAAACACCCCAAATCAAGGCCAGGACCAGACCCACTAAAACCAGTCCCACTATAATCTTCCTGCCTTTAGCCAACAAAATATCTCCTCCTCATAATCCCCGGGGGTTGATTCATTTTGCCCGATATCATTTCCTTATCGGTTCCATGCATTCAAAAGGGCAAATTCCGCCTTACGTTCACCGGCGGG
>PWPP01000095.1 GCA_003558625.1 Syntrophomonas sp. | reverse complement strand
GATCGACTACCTGGTGATTACCCCCAAGTTTAACCTGATCCTGGAGTGCAAGAACCTGGTAGGGGATATCGAAGTCAACTCAAGGGGTGAGTTCATCCGGACTACGAAATACAAAGGCAAGGTGACCAGGGAAGGGATCTACAGCCCCATAACGCAGGCGCAACGGCACCTGGAGATGATCCGGATTCTAAGACGGAAAACCAGGGGGAATATTCTTACCAGGACCATGTTCGATAAATATTTTGATGACACCTACAAGTTTGCGGTGGTCCTAGCCAATCCCAGGACCGTAATCAAAATGAAATACGCCCCGGAACAGATCAAAGAGAAAATCATCCGCAGCGACCAGTTGATCGAGTATATTAAACAGCTGAGCCAGGCCAGCAATAGTGAGATTTTCCTGGAAAAATACATGTATGAGCTGGCCGACTTTTTTATGGAAATGCACACCCCAAAGACCGTCGACTACACCAAGAAATACGCAGTGGATTTTCACGGTCTGGAAAGAAAACAACCCGCAGGAGATCCGGTGAACAAAGCGGCAGAAGCAAGCGATGCCATTGAAGACTTGCCGCTTTACCAGGATCTGCGGCAATACCGGCTGGAGACCAGCCGCAGGGAAGGGATCAAGGCCTATTACATCTTTAGCAATAAGCAACTGGAAGACCTTATTGCCCGTTCACCTTCAACCATGGATGAGTTGATGCAGGTACATGGTTTCGGCCGGGAAAAATGTCAGAAATACGGGGGAGCCATCCTGGATATCATCCGGTCGCATCCCGAGGAGTAAACGCCCACAGACAAAAGCCGGGCAGGCTGTCGGGTCCTGTTGGCCGGCATACATTGCACCCGTAGCAGACGAAACGTCCCCCCGGATCGTCCGCCCCTTGGCGCTAGATATAATCCTATGATATAATTAAACATATGCCAAAAAGATCTAATACATCCGCATATTCGCTGCTATGAATCCGGGCATGTATCAATATTATTTTAACCGGAGGAGCTCGTTTCTTAACCGGCCCCAAGGGCCGGTTTTGCTGTTTTATACAGCATTATTGAAAGGGGGCAGAATGTGAATCAGCCAGGATAAGCCGTGAATATGAAAGGAGGAAGAAGATGATGCGAAAATTGTTGATATTGCTGCTGGCACTGGCGCTGGTCTTCAGCATGCCGGCAGCCGGGTGGGCCGGCGAAAATGAAGCCCCCTTGAACAGCGAATTTGCCGGCGGGTCGGGGACAGAAGCAGATCCCTGGCAGATCTCCACCGCAGAGCAGCTGAATAACATGCACAACTACCTGGGACTCAGCAACGGTAATAAGTATTTTATCCTGATCGATGACATCGACCTGTCGGGTTATGATGATAGCTACGACGATGGTAAGGGTTGGGATCCGATAGGTAATTATGGTGTTGCTTCGATTTTCACTGGCAGCTTTGATGGAAATGGGAAAACCATCACCGGCCTCTACAGCAATAGGCCTGGACAGGACTTTGGAGGACTGTTCGGAAATATAACTAATTCCGTTATCAAAGAAGTCGTACTGCTGGATGTACAGGTTACAGGTGGATTTTGCACCGGTGGCCTGGTGGGCACTGCGGAAGAGTCAGAAATAACCGCTTCCTCTGTTACGGGAACGGTCATCGGCAGCTACTATGCGGGCGGCCTGGCAGGTCGGTCCTGGAGCAGCAGTATCAGTGAATGCTCTGCCGCGAGTACTGTTACCGCTGGATACTACGGGGGCGGCCTGGTAGGTTATCATATTTACGTCTCCAGCATCACCAATTCCTATGCAACCGGCGCTGTCAGCGGTGTGGAGGCAGCGGGCGGCCTATTGGGTAAGAATGATGAACAAGGCAGCATCACCAATTCCTATGCAACCGGTCCTGTAAGTGGCAGCACCCCGCTCTTAGGTGGTTTGGTTGGCCATAATACGGGCAGCGTCAGCGCCAGTTACTATGACCAGCAGACTACCGTGCAGAGTGATACGGGTAAGGGAGAACCCAGGGCCACCGCCGATATGACAGATCCCTATAATACATCTAATACCTACCTGGGCTGGGATTTCAGCGGGATCTGGGATATCCGGGACGATATGAATAACGGCTACCCCTTCCTTTGGTGGCAGGATGATACGGCACCGGTGGACAAGGCCGCTCTGGCGGATGCTATCACCGCCGCCATCGCCAATAAG
Source organism: Syntrophomonas sp. (assembly GCA_003558625.1). GTDB lineage: Bacteria > Bacillota > Syntrophomonadia > Syntrophomonadales > Syntrophomonadaceae > PWPP01. The sequence goes on along the minus strand of PWPP01000095.1, from coordinate 1,145 downwards.
AATTCCGTTGTGGTCAGTGTGGACGGGAGCGAGGTGGACCCGGCCGATGTGTGGGTAACCGCTGCGGTCATGACCGATTACGAATCCGCGATCGCCGCCGCCCAGGCTGTCTATGATGATGGCGATGCCTACCAGCAGCAAGTCGATGACGCGGTGACGGCCCTGTACTCTGCAACCGCTGCATTTAATGCAGCCAAGCAACCGGGCACCTATTCCGCCCCCCAGACCGGAGACGAACTGCGAGACAGGCTGGATACCATAAAAGCGGAAACGAAAGACCGTTTTGCCGATCTCAAGACCGCCATAAAGAACAAATTTTCGCGCTAGACATGAAACAAGCATAAACAAAGATCGCTAACCGGCCATGCCGCCCGGGGATGGGTCAGGGCAAGGTTGAGAGAGAGGGAGATGATACGTCTCCCTCTTTTTTTGATGGACTAACAGGAGGCACACAGTGAATTTTCAGTCGGTATCAGGCTGATCCAGGGGGACGGCAGGGTGTGTGAAAAGTCTTTAAAAACGAAGGTTTTACAAAGGTAGAAATAGAAGTGATATGGTGATAGGAAGGACAGTCTGCCGCCCCCCTGCCACTCCCCCTGGCTCATTTTATTCGTTAAAGCTGTGTTTTAACAAAAAAACAACGAAAGACGGTTGGCCTGCTTTACATATAGATTATAATCAAGGAGAAAGCTATTTTAGAGGGCATTGGACAATGCCCGGTGGAGGGGGATCGGTCGTTTTTTTACCCGCCCCGGGATATTTTGCAGATCATCTGTCCAAAGATAGAAAAGAATTATGTGCCATCCGCGGTCATGCTCCGAGTCACACGGCGCCTGGCACTGAGACCCGGAAATGAAAGCAGGGACCAACGATGTATTTAAAGTTAATCCGAAATGACTTCAAAAAGAGCAAAGCGGTGACACTGACCACGGTTTTTTTCATCGCTGCTGCTGCCCTGCTGGTATCGCTGGCCATGATCCTGATCATAAACTTGACGGGTGCGATTGACTCCATGATGACCAAGGCCAGAACACCCCATTTTATGCAGATGCATACCGGTGAACTGGACGTAGAGCCCCTCAACGTTTTTGCCGGGGAAAATGAATCCGTCGAAAAACACCAGGTGATGGAATTCCTCAATTTTG
>PWPP01000091.1 GCA_003558625.1 Syntrophomonas sp. | reverse complement strand
TTCAATGATATCTTTCACGGAATCAATCGTACCGGCAGCCTTCCAGTATTCCATGCGCACAGGCCCCAAAATCCCTATTTTCCCTGCCTCTCCAAGGGTTTTATAAGATGCAGAAACCAGGCTCATTTCTTGAATGTCTTCAAATTTATTTTCTTTTCCTATGCTGATATTTACATCTTCCCCGGAAAAATCAGGAATAAGATCCCTTATCAGGTCTTCCTCCTTGAGAAGTGTAAGGATTTTTTTCAGCTTATCGATGTCTTTAAATTCTGGTTCTTTAAAAATATTCAGCACTCCGCTAACCACAACAATATCCTCGCTGGAATTCTCCAGCAGGTTTTCCAGGGCTTCCAGGGCCAAATCAATTACTTTTCTCCGGTTAGTGAGATCATCACGTAATCCCTGCAATTCGGTCCGGCTCATATCAATCATTTTTTTGCCCCGCAAGATGTTACTAAAAGCTTCCCCTATCATATGTAATTCATTTATTTCAATTTTTGCGGGTATTTCGATTTTACGGTGCAAGATAAGCCCAATATCCGTAACCACTATAAGCAGGGCCCAACCCGGTTGAATGGGAACTAGCTGCAGATATTGAAACTGGGTAAACTTCATTGACGGCAAGACCACAAAAGAAGCATAATTGGTAACCCGGGACAAAAATGTCCCGATTTTATGTATGAAATCGTTCCATTCCTTCACATTTTCTTTGAGAATCTTGCTAATAATCTCGACTTCTTTTTCGGCCAGTTTTTCTTTTTCCATCATGCAGTCCACATAATAGCGAAACCCTCTTTCCGAAGGGATCCGGCCTGATGAAGTATGGGGCTGTTCCAGATAACCCATTTCTTCCAGATCAGCCATCTCGTTTCTGGCAGTAGCGGCACTCATTTTTAATCCATGCTTACGCACGACTGCCCTGGATCCAACCGGTTCAGCCGTATTCACATACTCAAGAATTATCGCATGCAGTATTTTTCGTTTACGCTCCGTTAATGCCATATGATCTCCCACTTTGCTTGTTAGCACTCTCCAGGGTTGAGTGCTAAATATCATTAACTAAAAAATATCATCAGATTATATCCTTGTCAAGCGTCTGCATCAAGGCAAAAAACGGTAAAAAACCTGATTAGAAAGAAAATATCCCTTCGCCGTTATTTTTATACGGTGGTTGTCGGTAGTAATGAGATTCATCTGAATTAAGTCCTTGATCACCGCTCCATATTGGTCCATAACATCCACCCCATAACGCTTTACAAATAATTCCCGGCTTATCCCCCCGGTTTTGCGCAGACCCATAATTATGGCATCTGCCACCAAAGCCCGGTGGTCCATGACCTCCAAAATTTCCCGGTCCATATGACCGGAGCGTAATACTTCCGCGAGATAAGCCTCCAGGGAGTTCTGGTTCCGGGTTCTTATGTTTCCGATAAAACTTACCGCACTGGCTCCCAGTCCCAAGTATTCTTCGGCATCCCAGTAGATAAGATTGTGCCTGCTTTGGTACCCTTGGCGGCATACATTAGATATTTCATAATGTTCATACCCGTTTTCCTGCAGGAATTCTAAGCCCTGGTAATAAAACCGTTCTTCCTCATCTTCGCAAAGGGCCAGATATTGGCCCCGGTCCAGGCTTTGTGCCAGGGGGGTTCCCGGTTCTGCCTGGAGCAGATATACGGATAGGTGTGGGGGAGCTAAGTCAACGGCCTTCTTTAAATTGGACAACCAGTCCAACCAGGACTGGTTGGGAATACCATAAATCAGGTCCAGATTAAAATTGCGTATTCCGGCCTGATGCAATGCTTCGACAGTGGCAAACGCATCTTCCGGTTTATGCATTCTGCCCAGAAGCTCCAATTCCCGGAGTTGGAAAGACTGAACCCCAAGGGAAAAACGATTTATGCCTGCCAGTTTTAGTGCTTCGATCTTCTGTAAGTCCAGGTTAAGAGGATTAGCCTCCATCGTAATTTCTACCTGAGGGCTAAGGGAGCATTCTTTGATAATAGGCTCTAATAGAGCTTCAACCTGCCGCTCATGCAACAAACTGGGAGTGCCTCCTCCCAGGTATATGCTTTCTATGGTTTTCCCCCCGCATAAATGCCCCCGGGCCGTCCACTCATTTTTTAAAGAGGCAGCATACTGCTCCAATAGAGATGCAGAGGATAAAGGCAGGGAATAAAAATTGCAATAAGAGCACTTTTTTAGGCAAAAGGGAATATGGATATATATACCCAGAGGTTTCTTTTTATTCTCATTCATTATCTAGTTCTAAAACGCTGATAAAAGCATCCCGGGGCACTTCAACATTGCCTATTTGTTTCATTTTTTTCTTGCCTTCTTTTTGCTTCTCCAGCAGCTTCTTCTTCCGGGTAATATCGCCACCGTAACACTTGGCGATAACATCTTTGCGCATCGCCTTAATGCTTTCCCGGGCGATAATCCGGCTTCCCACTGCTGCCTGTATTACAACCTCGTACATTTGCCGGGGTATGATTTTCCTTAATTTGGCTACAATCCCACGGGCCCGGTGGTAAGACTTCTCGCTGTGGACAATAAAGCTTAAGGCATCAATGATCTCCCCATTTAAAAGAATATCCACCTTCATTAATTCCGACCTGAAATATCCGATGATTTCATAGTCCAGGGAGGCATATCCCCGGGTTCTTGATTTTAAGGCATCAAAAAAATCATATAATATTTCCACCAAGGGTAGTCTGTATTTTATGATTACCCGGTCTGTGGAAAGATATTCCATGGTAATAAAATCCCCTCTTTTTTCCTGGCAAAGCTGCATGACCGCGCCAATAAAATCTTCCGGCACCATGATCGATGCTTTAACATAGGGTTCGAGCACATGATCAATTTTTGCGGTTGCCGGCCACAGGTTAGGATTTTGCACCATCATCTCCGTGCCATTGGTCAAAACGACTTTGAATACCACGCTAGGGGCAGTGGTCAATAAATTCATGCCGTATTCTCTTTCCAGGCGCTCTCTGATGATTTCCAGGTGCAGCAGCCCCAAAAAGCCACAGCGGAAACCAAAGCCCAAAGCAACTGAATTTTCAGGTTCAAAGACGAAAGAAGCATCATTCAGGCTCAATTTTTCCAATGCCTCTCTTAATCGTTCAAAATCATTGTTGTCTAAGGGGTAAATGCCGCAAAAAACCACGGGCTTGACTTCTTTATAACCCGGAAGGGGTTTCAACGCCGGATTAATCGTTTTGGTTATGGTATCACCCACTTTAATATCGGCCACATTTTTTATTCCGGCCGCCAAATAGCCGACCTCCCCTGCCTGAAGGCTTTCAACGGGAGTCATGTGAGGGGATAGCACCCCGATCTCCGCTACTTCATAGGATTTACCATTGGCCATCATTTTTATCATTTCGCCTTTTTTAATCTCCCCGGCTACAACCCGGATATAGGATATGGCCCCCCGGTAAGAATCAAAGTAGGAATCAAAGATAAGGGCCTGCATCGGCTCCCCTTTTTCCGCCAAAGGGGGTGGAGGGACTCTTTGCACAATGGCTTCCAGCACTTCTTCAATTCCCTGGCCCAGTTTGGCCGATATGGGAATGATTTCTTCCTCCGGGAGCCCGATCACATTCTCCATCACTTCTTTGATCTTTTGTACTTCCGCCCCGGGCAAATCGATCTTGTTTATGACACCGATGATTTCCAGATTCAGGTCCATCGCCATATAAACATTGGCCAGTGTCTGGGCCTCAATGCCCTGGGAAGCATCTACCACCAGCAATGCTCCTTCGCAAGCAGCCAGGCTTCTTGATACCTCATAGCTGAAATCCACATGACCGGGAGTGTCAATAAGATTTAAAATATAATCCCGGCCATCACGAGCCTTATAATTCAATCGAACCGGCTGCAATTTGATGGTAATGCCTTTCTCTCTTTCCAAATCCATTTTGTCTAAATACTGGTCCCGCATTTCCCGCTCCGTCAGGGCACCGGTAAATTGCATCAGCCGGTCAGCCAATGTCGATTTACCATGATCTATATGGGCAATAATGCTGAAATTTCTTATTTTCTCCTGCAAGCTTAACCCTCCAAAATATATGCTTAATGCTAAAAAAACGTCGCACCCAATTATACATTATTTCATAAGCTATATTCAATGAAACCCTCTTCCCAGATGTCAATGCTAAAACCCCGTGCAAAAATGGGGCTTAATAGCCACAACAGCTGTTTTCAACCACGCAAGTCTAAACAAACCCCAAATCCAAAAAACCTTTTTCATTTCGCAGCGGGCAAAATAAAATACTTTTTGTTGCAATTTATATTTCTTAATGCTATATTGTTTCTGTTAATCTATTTTAAAGGAGGTGGAGATAAGTGGCCCAAAGTAAAACTCCTGCCAAAAGAGCCCGACAGGCAGAAAATAACCGTCTGAGAAACAAAGTATACAAAAGCAGGTTAAAAACTGCCATCAAACAATTCGACCTTTCTCTGAAGGAAAATAATATAGAAGATGCCGACCGGCAATTAAAAATGGTAATTTCCGTACTTGATACCAATGTCAGCAAAGGCATACTGCATAAAAATAATGCCGCCCGAAAAAAATCCCTATATACAAGAAAGTTCAATGCGATAAACCAGCAATAAAAAAAAACCTGTCAAATGGCAGGTTTTTTTGTGCATAAATCGATGATCATCATCTCCAGCACCAGCTGTTCATCTTTGTTGCTTTTTTTAAAGTCGATATCTGCATATAAAATCCTGGTAATAGCTGTCTCTATATCCTGCCAGGAAAAACGCCGGGCTTTTTCTGACAATTTTTTCAGCATAAAACCCTTTATGCCCAATTCTTTCTCGATCTGCACAGGAGTATGGCCCTGTTCTAAATGATATTTCACTTTCGCCATATTAATGATTTGACCGGATAGGACTTTTAAAAAAACCAGAGGATAGACGCCCTGCTCCACCAACTGGTGATACGCCTGCAGAGCCAAACTGGTATTTCCCTCCATGACTGCATCACTGAGGCGAAAGATTTTTATTTCATGCCTATTTTCCATTTGATCGATCACATCTTTCCGGGTAATAATATTCCGGTGTTCCTGCAAAAACATTTTTTGCAGGAAATTATCCAGGTAATACATATCCTGTCCGCTGTTTACGACCAGTGCCAGGGCTTCCGGCTCCAGAGCCCAACCATTGCTTTTTGCTTTTTCCTGTATCCATTGCCGCAGCTTAGCAGGGGATAAAGGCGAGCATTGAATCTTTTGGCCATGAGCAGATAATAATTTCACCAGGGGGTTGGCATCATGCGCCTGGACTGATGTGAAAACAAGGGTTAATTCCGGACTGCAGTTTTTAATTACCGGTTCCAAAATATCCACCACGTTCTTGTTGCCTTTCTTTTTCCGGGTACCCTTTTGCAGCCACCAAGGGTTTTTAAAAACCAAAACCCGGTGTAGAGCGAACAATGAATGATATTCTAAATACGTTTCCAAATCCTCATCTTTGACTTCATCGACATCGATGCGGGCTACTTCAATATAGCCTTCATATTCTGCCTGTTTCCGGCTGACAATTTTGTTGATTGCCTCATCAACCAGGAAGTCTTCTGCACCATAAATAAAATATAGGTTTTCCATAGCCCCTGCCTCTTTTATCTTCCTTGTATCATCAACTTCCCTGTTCAATATGTTTCGGTTTCTTTTTATTTCTACAGCCGAAGATACGCTTGTGTTTTTTCAGCCCTTTTAGCTGGTACAATATAAGGGAGGACATGATGAACGTATAACCCTTCATCCTTAAAAATGGTATAAAACATTTTTTGTTGCGGGAAAGGCGATCCTGTCCCATAAACCTGGCGACAGCAGGATGCCGAATTGTTCCCCTATAGGGTTTGATAACAGCCCTCTTAACTCTAATAATAAGACAACCGTGTCGTCTTGAGCAAGGTATTTGATTGAGAGGTGAGCATCCTTGAACCAATATGATGTCATTATCATTGGAGCCGGACCGGCCGGAATATTTGCAGCCAGGGAGCTGGTCGAAAAAAGCTCCCTGCGTATTCTTATGGTAGAAAAAGGTAAAGTCTTAGAAAAGCGCAAATGTCTCGCTGACCATAAAAATGATGTTAGCGGGTGCCTTAACTGCAAGCTCTGTTCTATTATGTGCGGGTGGGGGGGAGCAGGTGCCTATTCAGACGGCAAGCTCACTCTCACTACTGAGTTTGGAGGGTGGCTCACGAATTATATCGGAAAAAAAGAACTGGAAGAATACATTGCCTATGTCGATGACATCTATGTCCGTCACGGGGCTCCTGACCATCTATTCGGCAAACCCCAAGAACAGATTGACGACTTAAAAAATCACCTGGCCAAAGCCAATTTAAAACTCGTTCCAGCCCGGATTAGACACATGGGAAGCGAAAATACGCTGGTTGTATTAAAGAAATTCAAGGAAGCCCTGCAAGGGTCTATCACTATCAAAACCGAAGAAAAAGTGGAGGAGATATTGGTTTCTGAACAAAGGGTCTGTGGCATTAAAACACCGAAAGACCAGTATTTTGCCTCTAAAGTAATCTGTGCTCCGGGCCGTGACGGTGCTCAATGGTTCTCTGACCAAGCCCGGAAACTAGGGATTAAATTAAATAACAATCAGGTAGATGTTGGTGTAAGGGTAGAAATTCCCTCGGTGACCATGAAAGAACTAACGGATTTGGTATATGAACCGAAAATCTTCTTTTATACCCGCTGTTTTGATGATGTGGTGCGAACCTTCTGTGTCAATCCCAATGGCATTGTGGTCATGGAAAACACCAATGGGGTTATTACCGTAAATGGTCATGCTTTCGCCAACAGCAAAACAGCAAACACCAATTTTGCCCTATTGCTAAGCCAGGAGTTCACAGAACCTTTTGACCAACCCATTCTTTATGGCAGGAGTATAGCCAGTTTAGCCAACATGTTAAGCGGCGGCATCATTGTTCAGCGCTATGGAGATCTGAAACGAGGCCGGCGCTCCACCTATAGCAGGCTTGAAAAAGGTATCGTCGAACCTACTCTCAAAACAGCAGTCCCCGGCGATCTTTCCTTAGTACTCCCGCACCGTTATATGGTTGGGATCCAGGAAACCCTGGAAGCCCTGGATCTCGCTATACCCGGTATTGCTTCAGATCATACCCTCCTATACGGCATCGAGGCCAAATTCTATTCCGCCCGACCCAAGCTCAGCAATTCCCTGGAAACATCCATTAAGGGTCTGTGGGCAATAGGCGATGGCGCAGGTGTCACCAGGGGGCTTATTCAATCAAGTGTTTCCGGGGTTATAGCCGCCCGGGATATCCTGGCCCGGGCTCTTTAGAGTAAAAAGGTAAACCCCGCCAACTCAGCCTGTAGGGGGGCAGCCTGCTTAGAACCGGTTAGCTCCCTGGCATTTTGGGCTGCAACGGTTCAATCCGGGGCCGGGGTCAGAAACGTTTTTACGCGAACCATATCCCCATCACTGGAAAAAGTTATGGCTCCCATAAGATCTGTGCGCTGCACAATGAGGTTTTTCTGCTCCAATAGTTTTAGGATCGAATGATGTGGATGACCGTGGATGTTATTAACTCCTACGGAAATTACGGCATAAACGGGATCAACGGCATCATAAAATTCCGGCACCAGAGAATTCTTACTACCGTGATGGGGTACCTGTAAAATAAAATTAGACCCTCCCGGCAATTCCTTTAGCAAAGGCTGGATGGCATCAGTCTCAATGTCCCCGGTTAAAAGAAGGGAAAAGTTTTTATATGTGATCGATAACACCAGCGATTCGTTATTCAAGTTTTGCCGATCATAACGGGCATCTCCCGGATGAAGCACTGCCAGGTTGAATCCGGGCTCTAGCTCGATATTGTGGCCCTTTTTAAGAGCCAAGATCTGAATTTTTTTCTTTTGTGCCTGATTTACGAACTCTTCATATTCCGGAGCCTGTATCAGTGATGCCGGCAGGCCGATGTATCGTACTTTATTTTCCAGAATCACACTATGGAGCCCCTGCAAATGGTCGGTGTGGGGATGGGTGTTTAGAACCAACTCGTAACTTCTTATGCCCCGGTGGTGCAGATAAGGAAGCAGCTGGGCCCCAGCCACATCATAATTCTCACTGCCCCCGCCATCAACCAGGATGAATTTTCCTCCCGGGCTTTTTATTAAGATCGCATCTCCCTGCCCCACATCAATGAATACGATTTCAACCATGCCCCGGTTAAAAACCCCGGCCGGGATATAAAAACCGGCTGTAAAGAGAATGCATACGGCTATACTAAGGCCGGTAACCCGTCGCAGTTGGAAATATTGCAGATTTAGCAGGCCTAGGATTAAAGCTAAATAGTAGAGAAAAATAAAACCCGCCCCGGGAGTAGCCACCCATACATAAGCACCGGGCATATCTTTGGCTATATCCACCAAAAACAATATGATCTCTATGATGAATCCCGCCGGATATAAGAAGAATGAACTAATGAAGGGAACTATTGCGACTGAAGCAAAACATAAAAACCCGAGCATAACCGCTGCCCCGGCCAAATAGGTAATAAAAACATTACTGATAAACGCTACCGGTGTGAACAAATTAAAATGATACGCGACTAACGGCAGGACTGCTGCCTGGGCACAAAAGGGGATCAATACCAAATCTGCCAATTTTCCTTTTAGGGCCATGTGTTTTCTGACCGTGGGAAAAATATAAATCAAACCAAAGGTGGCGGCAAATGAAAGCTGGAATGCTATTTTAAAGGGAGCCTGGGGGTCTGCTATACAAATAATCAGTCCTGCCAGACCCAGGGCATTGAGCAAATTTTTTTCCCGGCCGCTGTGATAAGCCAGAAGACCCAGCACGGCCATAATAGAGGCCCGCAAAACAGAAACAGGCCATCCCACCAGGGTTCCGTACAAAATAATCATCCCCACGGTAAGTCCTAATCGAATTCCCGGACGAATAGGGAACAGGGAAAACAACCAGACACTTAAAACCAGCAAAAAACCAATATGAAGCCCGGAGACGGCAAATATATGGACGATACCGGTTTTTTGGAAATCCCGGTATTGTTCAGCCTCTAATCCTTCCTTCTTTCCCAGGATCATTCCCAGTAGAATAGCGCTTTCACGGGAGTTAAGCACGGTCTCAATCTGTGCCTGGCCTTTATTTCTAAACCCGTTGATAATCTTTTGCCCCCCTGAAGCCTCTTGCAGCAAAAGAACCTTCTCCTGTGAGGAAGGATTAAAAGTATAAAACACACCTTCCCGCTTTAAATAAAGAGCATAATTAAATTGCCCCGGGTTTCCTGCCCGGCGCGGGGGCTTCATGGAACCGGTCATAGAAACGATATCCCCTTTGTTTAGATCACAGGAAAAAGGCAATACCACCCGTATTTTACGGTGCCAGGGGTTTTCAGCATCCTGGTTCTTAAGGAAAAACACTGTGCTATCGTTATCACCCCGAGGATAGGTCAGAACGTTTCCCCTGACCGTTATCTGATGAACCGGGGGCACCGGCTCTGTAATTTCATGGGTTTGGCAGGTATAAGACAGCATGCCCACAAAAATAAAAAATACCGCCCCCGCAGCTTGATATTGTTTGTTTTTTATAAAATAAAAAATAGGGAGCAAAACCAACCCCAGGTAACAAGGGTTGAAGTCCATATAATGGGCACCCATGATCCCGCTGACCAGGCATATGAACAATAAAAAATAGAACCCCATCATAGGGTTTTCCGCCTGCTGCGACTATCTGACTTTAATTTTATCCTTGATATCGGCAAATCTTTTTTCCCCAATCCCGGAAACATTTTGTATGTCCTCTATACTGTTAAATCGCCCCATTTGCATGCGGTATTCCACAATCTTCTGAGCTAATACCGGCCCGATTCCCGGTAGTTTTTCTGCTAATTCCCCTTCTAATGCTGTGTTGATGTTTACTTTGCCGTCTGCCTGCAATCCTCCCCGGGGAATGTTGGCGGTCATCGTATCATTTATATCCATATCATCTATATCTATAATTACAATTGTTTCCCCATCCTCAAGTACCCGGGCCATATCAACATAGTCTAAGGCAGCGTTTTCCTGAGGCCGGGCTAATTCCACTGCTTCATAGACCCGGGCACCCTCATTTAGTTTAAAAACTCCCCGGTTTTGGACGGATCCGGTGACATAAACCTGTATATAGATCTCTTGCGCTCCTGTCTCATTTTGCATATCTGCGTCCGTCAGGGCCTCTATCCTCCATTCCTCCGACGCTTCCCGGGATTTATGCATTCCATACTTCACCCCTACCCCGAATACCACCAGGAGCAATATTACCGCCACAGCCCCTAAATACTTTTTTTTATCCTCCAGCATCTTTCTCACCCCCTAATTAGATTCTGCACCTATTTCCTTTTTCCTCCATTTTTAACATTTTTTTATTTTTTTGGCCCGGCTTTTTCTTTATGCCGGATTTTCCTCCCTGGGGAAACCTGTGTTTCGCTCTCTTTTTTCCATATAATGGGCATGGTTATGCCAGGATTGCTTTTATAGATAGAGTTCCCTGGCGGCTGACTGGGTCCAAACCCGGTTGGACAGCAATGCGCAGAATAATTCCATGAATGGGTTGCAATTTATTGACTTTGGCAATAAACTGTCATATAATTGCTATTGTTAAAATGAATATTTAAAGACCATGAACCGGAGTAGTAAACTATTTTGGCAGAGAGTCGCTGTTTGGTGCAAAGCGGCAGAGCTAGTTGAACTCGCCGGGGAGTCTTACAGGTGAACCATGTGTAGCCTGTAACGGTAGCAACCGTTAATGATACCAGAGTGGACATAAATATGGGGCTATGGCGCAGCTGGGAGCGCGCTTGAATGGCATTCAAGAGGCCGCGGGTTCGAATCCCGCTAGCTCCACCATTTTATTTTTATGTCAACCAGGGTGGTACCGCGGGAATTAAGCTCTCGTCCCTATCAGGGGCGAGAGCTTTTTTATTAAATTCAATGCATAAGGAGGATATTATGAATCATCGCTATGATTTTAAGACCATCGAACAAAAATGGCAGAAACACTGGGAAGATCAGAAATTTTACCAGGCAGAGGAAGACCCCTCCCTGCCCAAATATTATAATTTGGAAATGTTTCCTTATCCCTCCGGAGAACTTCATATGGGTCATGTACGCAATTATGCCATTGGAGATGTGGTTGCCCGCTTCAAAAAAATGCAGGGATATAATGTTTTACATCCCATGGGCTGGGATGCTTTTGGTTTGCCTGCAGAAAACGCAGCCTTAAAACACGGTCATCACCCCGCCCACTGGACCTTTGCCAATATAGAAAAAATGAAAGAACAGCTGAAGACCCTGGGCACCAGTTATGACTGGGAGCGTGAATTTGCCACCTGCAATCCGGATTATTACAAATTCAACCAGTGGTTTTTTCTTAAGCTTTTTGAAAATGAACTGGCCTACAAAAAAAATGCGGCCGTTAACTGGTGCCCCTCATGTCAGACAGTTTTGGCCAATGAACAGGTCATCAATGAATTCTGCGAACGTTGTGAGACCCTGGTAGAAAAAAAACAGCTGGAGCAATGGTTTTTCAAAATCACCCAGTACGCGCAAAGATTACTGGATGATCTAGATACGCTTCCCGGCTGGCCGGAAAAAGTCAAGACCATGCAGAGAAATTGGATCGGTCGCAGTGAAGGTTGCCAATTCTCAATGATTATTGAAGGCAGCGGAGACAAAATTGATGTATTCACCACCCGTCCCGACACTGTTTACGGGGTTACATATATGGTCTTGGCTCCCGAACACCCCCTGGTAGAAAAGATCATCCAGGGTAAAAAAGAAGAAGCCGACGTAAAAGCCTTCCTAAATAAAATCAAACATATGAGCTCCATCGAACGGGCTTCTGCGGAAATAGAAAAAGAAGGCATATTTACCGGGGCTTATGGGATTAATCCCATGAATAACGAAAAAATACCCTTGTGGACTGCCAACTATGTTTTAATGGAATACGGCACCGGGGCTATTATGGCCGTTCCTGCCCATGATCAAAGAGATTTTGAGTTTGCCCGGAAATACGATATTGATATCCGGGTAGTAATTCAAGGAGAAGAAACCCCGGAAAGTGGGTATAAGCTTCATGAAGCTTATACCGGGGATGGCATCATGATCAATTCTGGCCCTTTCAATGGTTTGCAGGTAGAAGAAGGCAAAAAACGGGTCATTGCATATATGGAGGAAAACCAGATCGGGAAAAACTCCATCAACTTCCGCCTGCGGGATTGGTTGATTTCACGCCAGCGCTATTGGGGTACACCTATTCCCATTATCTATTGTGAAGACTGTGGTACCGTTCCGGTCCCGGAAAAAGATCTGCCCGTCGTTTTGCCCTTAGACGTGGAATTTAAGCCTACCGGGGAATCACCTTTAAAATATGTGGAATCCTTTTATAAAACCCGCTGTCCTATTTGCGATAAGCCGGCCCTGCGGGAAACGGATACCATGGATACATTCGTCTGTTCCTCCTGGTACTTCATCCGTTTCTGTGATGCAGGCAATACTGAAATGCCCTTCGATAAAACAACCGGTGATTACTGGATGCCGGTAGATCAATATATCGGAGGAGTAGAGCACGCGATTTTACATCTGCTCTATTCCCGTTTTTTCACCAAATTCATTTATGACATGAACCTGCTTTCTTACCAGGAGCCCTTCACCAACCTCCTTACCCAGGGTATGGTCCTTAAAGACGGGGCTAAAATGTCCAAATCCAAGGGCAATGTTGTCAGTCCCCAGGATATCATAAACCGCTACGGAGCCGATACCGCCCGCTTGTTCATCCTTTTCGCCTCCCCGCCGGAAAAAGACCTGGAATGGAGCGACTCCGCAATTGAAGGCTCCTACAGATTTTTAAACCGCCTCTGGAGACTGGTGCACGAACTGTCTGGAGTTATATCCCCTGTCGGACCCTGCATATCCATGGAAGACCAGAGCCTGACCC
>PWPP01000122.1 GCA_003558625.1 Syntrophomonas sp. | reverse complement strand
AACCCTCCGATATAATGGGTATGCAGCTGGAGTGGCAGGCCCACTTCCCGCTTCAGGGTCTTGACCAGTTCATAAGATGCATAAGGAGCTAACAGTCCGGCCATATCTTTGATACAAATCGAGTCTGCCCCCATATCTTTTAATGCCAGGGCCGTTTTTACAAAATGGTCCATAGAATGCACCGGGCTATACGTATAAACGACACAGGCCTGAGCATGTTTGCCGGTTTTCTTTACGGCTTTCATGGCAGTTTCCAGGTTGCGGATATCATTTAATGCATCAAAAATACGGAAAATATCGATCCCGTTTTCCGCAGCCCGGTCCACAAATCTCTCCACGATATCATCGGGATAATGATTATACCCTACAATAGACTGTCCCCGCAGCAGCATCTGCAGCTTGGTTTTTTTCACATGTTCCCTCATTTTGCGCAAACGTTCCCAGGGATCTTCATTTAGATACCGAATACAAACATCAAAGGTTGCTCCACCCCATACTTCCAGGGAATGGTAACCTACTTCATCCAGGGTATCAATGATCGGCAGCATATCCTCCGTGGCCATTCGGGTGGCCCAGAGGCTCTGGTGTCCGTCGCGTAAACTGGTATCAGTGATTTTAATATTGCTCATTATTTACTACCTCCCAACCTTAATTAATAACGGTTTTTTCCTTGACTTTGGCCAATAACCTGAAATAACTCTATATAAAACTATACTCAGGCCCAAGGCCTGAGTATAGTTTTTACTCCGACTCTTTTTAATTATAAAGATTAAGCCATAATGTTTCAATGATTTTAATCCATGTATACACGGGGCTGAAGCGGGCCTTGTCTGGCTGTATCCCCGGGCAGACCTTCTTTCCCATCCCCTGGGTTCTTTGTCTGCACCCGGCAGGCTGCTCCCAAATCCCCGGTTCCCGTTACCCGGAACAAGCCCTATGCCCGTTCCATGTAAGTTCCGGTGCGGGTGTCAACCCGTATTCTGTCTCCGGTATTCACAAACAGCGGCACCTGGACCACCGCCCCGGTTTCCAGAGTGGCATTTTTTACAGCTCCGGTAGCCGTATCTCCTTTTATTCCGGGTTCGGTTTCCACGACTTCCAGTTCAATAAAATTAGGCAGCTCAATGCCGATAATTTTCTCCTGGAACAGCTGGATTTGTATGCTCATATTTTCTTTCAGCCACTTGATCGCATCCCCTAACTCCTGGCGGCTGATACCGATCTGCTCATAATTTTCATTATCCATAAAAACCAAATCATCTCCATCATCATAGAGATAAAGCATTTCTCTTTTTTCCAGGTGGGCCCGAGGCACCTTTTCTCCGGCCCGGAAAGTTTTTTCCAATATGCTTCCTGATTTCACATTTTTCAATTTCGCCCGGACAAATGCAGCCCCCTTGCCGGGTTTAACATGTTGAAAATCCACTACCAGGTAGGCCTGTCCCTCTAGTTCAATGCTTAATCCCGTTTTAAAATCATTTACTGAAATCATCTTATCCCTCCGCCTATATTATTCGCAGCTCTTTGGCTGACCGGGTCAAAATTTCACATCCCCCTGGGGTCACTACCACCATATCCTCAATCCTGATTCCGCCCCAGCCGGGAAGATAAATCCCCGGCTCTACGGTAACCACCATATTCTCCTGTAATATTATTTCACTGAACGCGGATAGGCGGGGTTCCTCATGAACCTCCAAACCAATACCATGGCCCAGGCCATGTACGAAATAGGAATCCAGCTCATACCGCCTGAGGTATTCCCTGGCCCTGGCATCTACTTCCCGGGCCGGAATATCCGCTCTAATAATGCGCAAAGCCAATTCCTGGGCCTCTAAAACCCGGGCATAATATTCTCTCCCCCGGGCATCTGCGGTCTCCACAAACAGGGTCCGGGTCATATCTCCGGCATACCCCTGATACATGCCCCCAAAATCAAGGGTGAGGCAGTCTCCCCGGGCCAATCTCCTGGTTCCGGGGCGGCCATGGGGAAGGGCTCCGTTTTCTCCCGCCAGAGCAATTATATCAAACGCTTCCCGGTCACAGCCCAGCTCTCTTAAATAATACCCGATATGTCGGGCTATTTCCTCCTCAGCCCATCCCTTTTCTACCTGGCGGATAATCTTATCATATACTGCATCATTGATCCGGGCCGCCCGGCGCAGAAGTTCCAGTTCCCCTTCATCTTTTATAATCCTAAACTCCTCCACCATGCCGGTTAAGGGGACGATTTTCTCCCCCCAGTGCTGCCGCAACAGCTGGTAATTCTGAAAAGTAATATCATGGGCTTCTATTCCGATACGCCCATGGGGGGGTGCCAAATGAAACCAGCCGGGTTCCCGGGGATTTTTGTCCAGGTAAAGCTCCCACTCCGGACATTCCTGAGCCGTCTGCTCCAAATAGCGGGGATCGGTAATGACAACCTGTTTGTGGGCCGTAAGGAGCAAGCGGCCATCCTTTCCCCCGGTAAATCCGGAAAGATAGCGGATGTTTTCTGCTTTGGTAATGAGTACTGCGTCCAGGGATTTGTTCTCCATGAAATGGCGCAGCTTATTGATCCGGCAGTGCATAAAAACCCCTCCCCCTGTATACTCTGGTGCTGAGCCGGTATGTTTTTGTCCCCCTTATGAAAACACCATAGTTTCTAGGATCAAACCCCGGCTTAACCCTTCCGGGACGGTAGCCATCCCGGAAGGGTTAAGCCGGTAAATAAATATACCGTTTGTCTATTCTATGACTTCTTTATCGTGAAAGACAGAACTGCTTCCAGAGCCATTTTGTAACCCAGAGAGCCCAGACCGAAAATCCCACCCCGGGCCAGGGGGGAAATCAAAGACTTATGCCGAAATTCTTCCCGGGCAAAGATATTGGAAATATGCACCTCAATAATCGGACCCGAAAAAGATTTCAAAGCATCATACAGGGAAATCCCATAATGGGTGAGAGCTCCCGGATTAATGATCATACCGTCTGCCCGGTCCCGGATTTGCTGAATAAAATCCACCAGGGCTCCCTCATGATTAGACTGAAAAAATTCCAGCGTTGCCTCCTGGTTGGCTGCAAAGGCTATAAGCTCCGAGTTGATTTCTTCCAGCTTCTTCGTACCGTAAATATCATTTTCTCTTTGCCCCAGCATATTTAAGTTGGGTCCGTTTATTATTACAATATGAGCCACTGTCATTCCTCCCATACTCAGGGGACAGGTTCTTCTTCATTCCTTATCCCTGCAATTTTTGCTCAGGCGCTGACACTTAAGCTTTTTATTCTGATGCTGGGTGCAGCCCGGGATCCCAAATACCGTAAATCAGATCCCACCGCCTCGATATCTTGCAGCAGGGATATTAGATTCCCGGCCACGGTAACTCCCCGGACAGGATGGCTGATTTT
>PWPP01000101.1 GCA_003558625.1 Syntrophomonas sp. | reverse complement strand
CTGCTTTAATACCACTGGCCTTGGCTGCTCCGACGCCCTTTTCCGTAGCCAGTTCTTCCAGGCTCGCTTCTTTTAAATAGCGGATGCCGCCCCGGGATATAAGGCGGGCAGCCAGCTCCAGGGCGCTGATATTCCTGGTACCCATGCCCAAAATAATGGCCAGTATTTCGGCATCATTCAGAGAGGTTTCGCCCTGGGCTATCAGTTTTTCCCGGGGCCTTGTGTTTTCAGGCATATCTTTAATTCCCACATTATATTGCATCCCGGTTCGCTCCTCTCAATATATTAATACCATATTCTTTTAGCATTAAATATAGTTTGCTCAGGGGCAGCCCCACAATGTTAAAATAGCATCCTTCAATCCGGTGGATAAAGACGGCGGCACGGCCCTGAATCCCATAAGCTCCGGCTTTGTCCATCGATTCACCGGTAGCAATATAAGCGCTGATTTCCTCCTCACTTAAGGGGTTAAAAAATACCCGGCTGGTTTCCGCAGCCAGGGAATAGGTCCGGTCCTTTATTTCCATAATACACAGACCGGTGATGACCTCATGCTCCCGGTTGCCCAGGCGTTTCAACATGTATTTCGCGTGAGCGGCATCTACGGGTTTCCCCAGAATTTCACCCTGCAGGACCACAATGGTATCGGCTGCAATCACAATGCCCCCAGACAGCAAAGCAGCCGCATAGGATGCCTTGCGCCAGGCATTTTCCCGGGCTAAAAAAGAAGCTGTTTGTCCAGGCAAGCCCTGCGATTCTTCAATGTCAAGAGAAATAACCTCGAAGCATAGGCCCAGATTTCTCAACAGCTCAATTCTGCGGGGGGATCGAGAAGCCAGGTAAATATTCATCAATTTTTCTGATCATCCTTTTTACAACTTTCTGAATACGAAATAAGCAACCATAAATCCCAGCAGGGTAAAGAAGTTTATATAAAGCATAAAGCCGAAGGTCAGTGTAAAAACATGCAAATCCAGGGTAAAAGGAGACAAACCCAAACTCTGGGCCTGACCCAAGAAACGAAGTCCGGGAGACAGCCTGAATACGGTTTCTCCCAGCCAGCTTCCTATAATGCCGCCAACAATCAGCAATAATAAAAAAACCTGCCATGTATTATATTTTCGGGTTCTAGCCGCCACAATTGGCCCCCCCGCTTTTTTTCTCAAGTTTAGCACTTGTAACCGCTAAAAACAAGTTTGCCTAAAAGAAGAAAGCTCCTGCAGGCAGAGAGCTTTCTTCTTAAATCATCTATTGACGAACTACGAAACTCATCGCTTATAATGATATCCCAGGTTAAAACTTAATAATTCCAGATTGACGGAGAGATCCACATTGCGCAGAATGATGTGATTGGGCACCTTTAATACCCGGGGTGTAAAATTCAATATCCCGCTTACCCCTGATTCAACCAGGCGGTCGGTGACATTCTGGGCCGAAAGGGCCGGCACAGTGACCAGACCGATTTCAATATTATTTTCAATGATCCTGGCATTCATCACATCAACGTTCTCTATGATCACCCCGTTGAGTTTGGTTCCGATAAGCTTTTCATCGATATCGAGCACCGTACAGATATGAAACCCACGATCTAAAAATCCATGATATAACGCTAAGGCTGAACCTAATTTTCCGGCTCCGACAAGAATAACACTCCACCTCTTGTCCAAACCCAGTATTTTCATAAGATGACTGTATAATTCTTCTACTTTGTAACCGACGCCCCGGGTGCCAAATTCACCAAAATATGCCAGATCCTTGCGCACCTGGGCGGAACTGACCCCAACCCCCCGGGCAATATCCCCTGAAGCTATGGTATCAATTTCCTCTTCCATCAATTGGTGTAGATAACGGGAGTATATAGACAGGCGCATAACCGTTGCTTCCGGAATTTTATATGCTTTCAATATTCCACTCCTTTTGCCTTTTAATCAAACTAATATAGTTATTGTACCTTTTGTGAAATTATTCGTAAACAATTTGTGGAATATTTTATGGATAGTACCGTCCTTGGTCCCGTCACACCCGCGGATTTCTCATGCTTTTCCCGATCGGCCCCAAAGCGCCCAACCTATTCTGGCCTTACAGACTCAGCCGGGAAAGCCGTCATTGCCTATGAATAAAGGAGAGTAAACATTCCCGGGCTTGGTCCAAAACATAAAATGACCCGGTAATCAGTAAATACTGGCCGGTTCCCAATAAATCCAGGCCTTTTTTCACCGCCTCGGGAATGCTCTCTATGGCCCTAACCTCTATCCGGGGAAACAACTGCTGCCAAAGCTTGGTCAGATTCATCCACTGCCCGGCTCGTTCGCCGGCCGGTTTGGTTATGATGCAAGCTGCGGTCTTCTCCCCCAGGGGCATGAATATCCCCCGGGCATCCTTGTCATCAACGATGCCGATCACCAAAACCTTGTGCCGCTCACCTACCAGCGCCCTCAATGAACGACATAGATCTGCTGCGGCATGGGGATTATGGGCTGCATCCAGTATAATCAGGGGATCAGATTGAATGATTTCCAAACGACCGGGATGTTTCAGTTCACACAGGGTATGGATCACATCCCGGTCGCTTATATTGTAACCTGCTGTTCTTAATACAGACAAAACCATTAGGGATGTCTGCAGATTTTTAATCTGAAAATCTCCTAACAGGGAATAAAAAACCCCTTTAAGGGTAAAGCCGGCCCCATCAATATCCAGCCATTGCCCCTGTTTTAAGTCTGTTTTATTTACAGCGATATGGATCTTTGGGGCTAAATACATCCTGGCCCCCAGGTACGTTGCCTGTTCTCGAATCACTCGAAGGGCCTCTGCTTCCATTTCACCTATGACCAGGGGCCGGTCTTTTTTGATAATCCCCGCCTTATTCCAGGCAATTTCATCCAGGTTAGAGCCCAAAAAATCCGTATGATCCCGGGCCACATTGGTAATTAAAGCAACCAGCGGCACCACAACATTGGTAGAATCATAAATCCCCCCCATGCCCACTTCCAGCACCGCCAAATCCACCTGTTGCCGGGCAAAATACTGCAGTGCCACAGCGGTCAACACTTCAAATTCCGTAGGATGGGATAATCCCTCCGCAATCATGGCGGGTATCACCCGGGCTGAGTGATCCAAAAGATCCAGAAAGCTCTGCGGATCTATCATCTGATTATCAACGGTTATCCGTTCAAAATACGAATGCATGTGGGGAGAAACAAAGCGGCCGACTTTATAGCCGGCTCGGGTTAGCACCTGGGATATGATCAGGGCATTGGAGCCCTTGCCATTGGTTCCCCCAATATGAATGCAGGGAACAGAGAGCTGGGGGTCACCCATTTCCTTTAACAGGCGATGAATCCTTTCCAGCCCGGGTTTGCTGCCGTAAGTGGTTAATTGCTGCAGCCTGGTTTCAACTAGTT
>PWPP01000035.1 GCA_003558625.1 Syntrophomonas sp. | reverse complement strand
CTGCCCCGGCCCCTGCTTCCCCAACTCCAGCTTAAGGAGATTCCCCGCCGCCAAATGGCGGCTTTGCGTTTTTCCGGTACGGTCAATCCCCCCTTGCTGGAGCAAAAGAAGCAAGAACTGCTGGAGTGGTTGCGGGAAAAAAATATACCCGTTACCGGCCCCATGGAACTGGCACGGTATAATCCGCCTTTTATCCCCGGGTTTTTGAAACGGAATGAGCTGTTAATAGAAGTGATTTCTCTCCCGCAAACAACCGGACAGCCCCACTGACCGCCTCACCTGCGCTGCCCCGGCCCGGCAGCAGTCAAGAGGTTTGGCAGGCAAACCATAGCTTATCGCAGCGGCTTAACCCCTATGCCCGAAAATGGCCCCCGTACGTTTTGGCCGGTCAGCGGCTCTGTCCGGGGCTAGGGTTCATTCTTCATCCCGGGCGCCATCATCCGCCAGGCCCATATCGTTATTCATCACAGATCCATAGTAGATGGCCCCTTTTCCGTAACGAATGCGAATTGCATCAAGGGTGGCTTCAAGTTTTTCCATCTTGTCCTTGTGCCCCGCCTCATCGGCGCCAAAAAGAGTGAGTTGTTCCGAACGGTTTACACCCACCAGCTGTAACCCGGTTATGGTCAGCATCCGGATGGGGGCTTCTACACCCCATGCACTCTTTATAATATCAATGGCGGCAGCGCTGATCTCCCGGGCTAAATGCACCGGCTCCGCCAGCTTCTTCTGCCTGGAAATACTCTTTAAGCCGGGGTCTTTGATCACCACCTGCACGGTGCTGCACTTCAGTCCCGCCTTTCTCAGGCGGGTGGCTACGGTGTCAGACAGAGCCGCCACCCCGGCCCGGATATCCTCTATTCCCAAAAGATTGCGCCTAAATGTCATGCCATTGCCGATTGATTTCACTTCCCGGGACTCATGGGCCCAACCAACGGGGCTGTCATCCAGACCGTTGGCGTAATCATGAATCATGGCCCCCCCTTTGCCCAGCCTGGACACAATCATCTTCTTGTCAAATCCGGCCAGCTGGCCGATGGTTTTTATGCCCAGTTTCGCCAAAACCGCCGTTACGGCAGGGCCCACATACATCAGCTCCGAAACCGGAAGGGGATGGGCAATCTCTTTATAGTTTTCCCGGTCGATAACCGTAGTGGCATCAGGCTTTTTATAGTCGCTCCCCAGCTTGGCCAGGACCTTGTTAAAGGAAACCCCCACCGAAACCGTAAGCCCCAGCTCCGTCCTAACGGCAGCCCTGATCTCATCCGCTATCTCCCGGCCGCTGCCAAACAGATTCCGGCTCCCGCTGACATCAAGCCAGGCCTCGTCAATCCCAAAAGATTCAACCATGTCGGTGTAGCGGTCATAGATTTGGTGCACCAGCAAGGAATATTTACGATACCTGCCATGGCGGGGCGGCACCAGGACCAAATCCGGGCATTTCCTCCGGGCCTGCCATATGGCTTCAGCCGTTATTACTCCCTGCTGCTTGGCCAGCTCGTTTTTAGCCAGGATAATACCGCGGCGGCTTTCCATGTCCCCTGCCACCGCCATAGGCACATCCCTTAACTCCGGCCGGTACAGGCATTCCACCGCAGCATAAAAAGCGTTCAGATCACAATGGAGTATGGTTCGTTCCATCCATTTATCCTTCCTTTGGCAACCGGCACATCCGGAAATATCTTCCCCCCGGTTTAAGGGTCTCATAGCTCCGGGACCAGCACCTGGCGCCGGCGTTTGAGGTGAAGTCACAAAAAGACATCTATGATAGTATGATAATCTACACCCATGGAAAAACAGCCATCCGGCCCCTTCAAGCGCTGCTTTTTTACATAAACAAAAATATGCAGCCACCTAAACCAGGTTCGATACCATCCAGGCATCACGGTCCGCTTAATAAATATGTAAATATGGGGTCAGGCCTTCACTTCACCAAATTGAATAAGGAGGCTACCCTTTAATTACCTATGTGTTGACCCCATCCATTATGCTTTTCTATTTGACAGCGCGTCCGGAGATTTTCCGGACAGTATCGCGTCCCTTTCTTACTTGTCTGGCAAGGCGGCGCCGAAGAACTCAAATGAGTCAAACAGAACCGTCCCCGGTTGACTCGATTGACTCTATTTTTTTTTCCAGCGTTTCAGTTGCGGAAGAAATTCTTGCATCATGTTCCTCGCCTGTTCCTCGGTCATATCAGGAACTGCATTGACCACGTGGGGAACACAGATTTCGATCATCTCTTCCATGGATACATCAGCAGTATAAGATCCCTGGGCAAAACAATAGCTGCAGTAATCCCAGTTCGTGCTCCCATCTGCGTTTTTTCCGTACATCTCAGCTATATCCGACATGGGCATGCCACAACTTTGACAGAACTTATTTAACTCCACAAGATCCCCTCCGATCTCAAAATGACTGTAGAAGAAACAGGCCCTTTTGTTTCCGGCTATCTTTTTTAGTGCTGTATTTATTTTTATTTTATCTTATCCGGATCAAATTGTGTGACTCCTTTGACCCGGACCCCGGTTTAGGGAGCCAGGGGCTTGACCGGCAAAGCTTCACCTGACGACACCATACCAGGTAAAGATGGGATCCGGGTTTTTTTGGTCGCGGGCGGAGGTCATTAAAATATAGGTGGGACGAAACAACCAGAGCAAATTTAATTCAAGAACCGCCCCGGTTTTTACTTGTAAAGGTAGCATGCCAAACCGTCCCTGTTTTTACTCCGGGTTGCCCTCTTTTCAGGTTATAAGGGCCCATCTCTTTATTTTGGTGGCGCATCATATTGTTGCTTACGATTATAAAGCCCAGGCTCTGGTAAAAGGTCAGGGCTTCCGGCCGGTTGATATTGACGTCAATAAAACATTCGGGATAGTCGCGTACTACCGCTTCTAGCAGAAAGCGACCTATACCCCGGAGGCGGAAATGGGCATGGACGCAGATGGTATGGATAAAATACCCTGCCTTATCCATCTTCTTACTGACGATAAGGTCCCTTTTTAGCAGGGTCCTGATAAGGTTGCGCCCATAATCGGGGTCACCGAAGACCCGCTTATAAATTCCGGATCGGCTGCATAGATCAGGCTGCTCTTTCCGATAATTCTTGCTTGTCGGGATCAATTATTCCAGGACTAAATCCATGGTGCTCTCTCTTCTATTATGAATGAGTATTATGATAGCCCGGCTGCCAGCGGCCGGGCTCGGAATGACCGCATTTCCAGTTGTTCCACGGCCATTCCGTTATTCCTTCTATTCCGGTTGGAGTGCTCACTTTTTTACCCACCGACGGGAAGCACGGGCCCTTTCAACCGTTTCAAACCCTGCTGGTATGCATTATTACCGGACAGGGGTGTTGCCGTTTCCGTCTGTCCCCTATTTTTTTTCGCTGAAATTGTATAAGATAAAGATGAGGCTTTGAGGGATAGTGGGATTTCCCTTCCGGGCCAGAAACACAAAATAGGCCGTTTTTTTTTCGCGGGCCGCATCGCCGCTAGCAGCACCCGTAAACGATTGATGTCCAGCAGGTGGATCCAGCCGGATGGCACTGTGCCGGTACTCTTTACCTCATCATAGCGGTCGCCGAGCAAGATGCAAATCTCACGGTAGAGAAAGGCAGGAAACATGGAAAAAGCAAAAACGAACCCGCGCAACATGATCATTTTATCGTTGATCCTGCTGCTGGCTCTGGGTGGCAGCATCCTGTTCATGGCCGGGTGCTATGTGCAGCGGGTTACCGATGTGGTTTATTTAAACGAGCAGTATGGCTTTTCTCTGGAAATGACCCCGGAATTCTATGAGAAGACCTATGTGCGGGAACACGGCCATACCGTATATTTTTTGCACCGAGAGATCAACCGCATGGATCCCCAGGGTACCATGGGGACGGTGGGGAGAATCGAAATATACGAAAAGACGCTCTACAGCCGAGATGATCTGCAACAGTTGACCGATGCCTATAATTTTCGATACCTGGATGAAAACGAGGAGTATTATTTTGGCTGGGCCCTACCCACTGATGTGCAGGTCCCACCGGGGGTACCGGCTAAGCTGCAGACTGAATACAGGGAAATGGAACAGGCATTTGCCCGCAGCTTAGAGAGTTTTTCCCTGCTCCAACCCGCTCCGGCCCAGGGCAACATCCGATCGATCATGGCCTATATCCTTGGTCTGGATAGCCAGGACCGGAGCCTGGTCATAGATGAGGTCGAATGGGTGCAGCAGACAGATAGCGCAAGGGTTGAGGAACTGGGACTGGATGCCGATAAGGATTTCCCCAACGGCTATTACATCCATAACCCGGTGGTAGAGGAAGAAGCCTATCCCCTGGCAGAAGAGTTAGAGATTTATATCCTGGACCAGGAGGACCTGTCCCATCCCATGCAGACGGATCTGGACGGGCTGGCGCAGCGGCTACAGGAATACCCTGCTCCCTATAGAATAACGATCCAGGACGGTTTGATCACCGGTATCAGTGAACAGTATATTCCCTAGTCATACACCGGTAAACCGCCGGAATACTCCGGTCGTAAAACCATGGTGAGTGTAGAAGGATTGATCCGGGAGGAGCCATGCCGCCCTTCCCCGATACCATCGAGCCACCATCATCATTCCCACAAGTCTATACTCCAGCTGCTGCTGGTTCCTTCTTCCGTATCTTCCATGTCAAAACAGAGATTCTGGCTTCTTCCCGCTCATCAAATTTCACCAAATGGTGCCAGGCCTTGACTTCACCAAATGGGGTCAGGCCTTGACTTCACCAAATTGAATAAGGAGACTACCCTTTGTTTTACCTGTGTGTTGACCCCATCCATTATGTTTTTCTATTTGACAGTGCGTCCGGAGATTTTCCGGACAGTATCGCGTCCTTTTTTCTTACTTCTCCGGAAAGGCGGCGCCGAAGAACGCAACGGAGTCAAAAAGAACCGTCCCCGTTTGACTCGTTTGACTTTTGACTCTTATCATGGTAAAGGAGCAGGTAAAAATGATAAAAAAACGTGTAATAATTTTTGTGGTATCAGGCTTGTTCGTAATGACCGGACTAATGTTTATTGTTTTTCAGGGTATACCCGGTTGGTTGGATAATGAAAAAAGAACAAACAACTTGCCCGTGTTCGGGGAAGGGGGTCTGGACCAGGAAAAAGACTGGGAAAAAATAGCCTGGGAGATAAAGGCAAATGAGTTAGGAAGTGTGCCTGTTCTGGTTTATCACCAGATAGGTGAGGTGGAAGGAAGATGGACTCGGACTCCGGCAAATTTTCGCCAGGATTTACAGGAGCTATATGACCGGGGATATGTATCGGTTGGGTTAAATGATTATATAGCGGGAAACATCGATATACCTGCGGGAAAATCCCCGGCGGTTATTACCTTCGATGACAGCACCACCGGTCAATTTCGCTTAAAGGATAAAAACGGGGAGCTGGAAGTGGATCCCGACTCAGCCGTAGGTATTTTATTGGATTTCGCCAATAAACACCCTGATTTCGGGCAAAATGCCACCTTTTTTATTAACGGTTATCCTTTTGGCGGAGAACCTGGACAGAGAGAATACTGGCAAAAAAAGTTACAGCTATTGGCAGATTGGGGGTTTGAAATTGGGAATCATACCTTTTCCCATGCCAACATGAGGGGATTGGATGAAGAGACTTTGTCCTATGAAATAGCAAAATTGCAGGAGCATATCCAGGAGGCATTACCTGGCTACCAATCTTCTACCATGGCAATCGTCCAAGATGGTATGCCTACCCATTTTGATTTATTAATCGAGGGGAAGAGTGGTGATACCAGATACAGCCATAAGGGAATAGTACTTTGGGCATGGCGCGATGCCCTGTCTCCTTATCACCGGGATTACGATCCTTATAGCATACAGAGGATCCAGGTGTTCGATGATGAAGGAGAAAGCAGTTTGACTATGTGGTTAAACCGGATAGAGCACAAGAGATATATCAGTGACGGCAATTCGGAGCTGGTTTCTTTGCCTAAGGGATGGGAAGAATACTTGCCCCAGGAGCATGAATATCATTTGAACATATATGATCCGCAAAACCAGGGATATGATCCCCGGCTTGAAGAAAAGGCGCAAAATGCCAAAGGCATACATATCACCTATTATTACGCATCATCCCGGGAAAGATGGGAGAACACAATCAATTTAGTTGAAAATACCCAGCTGAATAGTATTCAACTGGATGTAAAGGATGAATCCGGCTATATTGGTTTTGCTTCCCAGGTAGAAAAAGCCCGGGAAATCGGGGCGGTAAAAAACATCCTTCCTTTAGAGGAGATGCTGGCTGATTTAAGAAGGCGGAGCATATATTCTATTGCGCGGATCGTGGTATTCCGGGATCCGGTGCTGGCCCAGGCACAACCGGAATACATGGTAAGAACTAGAGAAGGCACCCCCCTGGGAGGGGGAGTATGGGTCAATCCAAAATCTACAGCCGTATGGGATTATAATATTGAATTAGCCCTTGAAGCATACCGGCTGGGTTTTGATGAAGTCCAGTTCGATTATATCCGTTTTCCCGAGGGGGTGGCAGCCTGGACCGCTGATTATGGTCCTGCTGACACGAGGACACGGGTGGACATCATAACGGAATTTACCAGGTATGCCCGGGAGCAAATAGGCTGGGATAAGCTTCTTTCCGCTGCCGTGTTTGGTTTTATTGGCTTTGCCCAAGATGATTTAAGAATAGGTCAAAGAGCTGAACGGCTAGGACCCTATTTAGATTATATTTCCCCAATGGTTTACCCTTCTCACTATGGTCCCGGCAATTATGGCTTTGCCAATCCTAATGCTCACCCCTATGAAATCGTAGATAAATCCCTTCAGGACTTTAAACCTCTGCTTCAAAATACCGGTTGCAGGCTCAGACCTTGGCTGCAGGCTTTTACAATGGGATTCCCTCCTTATGGCCGGGAAGAATTCCGCGCTCAAATTGAAGCTACGGAAGATAATGCAGTTCAAACCTGGCTTTTATGGAATCCACATGCCCGGTATAACAAGGACTACATTATCCCCTAAAACGAAAAACGGAACCTGGGCCGGTTGTCTGCCGGAACAGTGCTGGAACACAGGACGTCAGACTGTGTGAGAAACATTGGTTCACAAGACCTCTTTTAACCATAAAATCAGGTTTTCGGGAAATAAGATAAAAAAAGACTGGCCCTGTCCTATGCTGGAGCCAGTCTTTTTACTATTTCCTGCACTCCTAAAATGTTTATTGCTCATCACAGGTTATCGGCCAGGAAATGAAGCACATTTTTCGGACTTCACCAAATGGGGTCAGGCCTTGACTTCACCAAATTGAATAAGCACCAAATGGGGTCAGGCCTTGACTTCACCAAATTGAATAAGGAGACTACCCTTTATTTTACCTATGTGTTGACCCCATCCATTATGCTTTTCTATTTGACAGCGCGTCCGAAGATTTTCAGGACTGTATCGCGTCCCTTTTTCTTACTTGTCCGGCAAGGCAGCGCTGAAGAACTCAAATGAGTCAAACAGAACCGTCCCCGTTTGACTCTTTCCGGTCAGGCCCTGGGCCGGTTGTCTGGGCTGACATCCAGCCCAGGTAAAAGATAATAGCCGCGGCCAAGATCCAGGCGGTGATGGTAACAAGAATAAATTCAGCCCCGTGCCGCATGGCGATACCGGCCAAAGCCCAGACAAAGACCAGGGGAAAGGCCAAATCCCGGTATTTAAGGAATATAAAGCCTGCGATGAAGGCAGCAAAGATCAGCATCAGCATCGTGAATATCCCCGCGCCAAAACCGCCGGCACCCAGCCAGCCCACATGATAGAGCAGGATATTGAAGTTCACAATGGCGGCAACAGAAATCCAGGCCACATAAATGCTGAAGGTGAGTTTCACCAGGATCTTGTCGAAAAGGGGTTCCCCGGGGATTTGCCGCAGGCGCAGATAAATGGCAACCAGGGCGGACAGGAGTAACAGCATGATGATAAAGGCGAGTCCGACCTGAAGGTAATGCCAGGCAAACAGCCACAGGATATTAAACAGGCAGGTAAGGGCAAACAATAATCCCACTGCAGTAACGGCAGGAGTGTTTCTGTATGCCGGCAGGGCCTGATATATGACAAAAGCGGTCAACAAGAGATAGATAAGACCCCAGATAGAGAAAACATAGCCCGCCGGGGTGATCAGAACCGGATACAGGTCCGATAGATCCGTTTGGGTAAGCTGGTTAAACGGTATGGCATTGGACAGGTAGTTGATTAAAAACAACAGGGCCAGGGCCCCGATGTTGATATAAGCCCTGTTATCGGTAATTGTTTTTCCTGTAATCATGCTAAACTCTCCTCCTTTTTGTTTCCTGTTCTGGTGACCGTCCGGCATTTTGAACCCTGATGGGGAAAGGTGAACATGCATGGTGCCCGGGTATTTGGCCTCCGTCACCAGCTCCGGGCTTAAATATTTTAAAGGCGCTCTTTCCAGGTACATGACCCTGTTAATTTCATCCTAATGAAAAAAATGTCTCCGGCTTAAAAAATGGACCGGGTTTAGCCGGGTCAGGCGGGTCGGTTTTTTATTTCCCAATCCTTCCCGCCGCGATTACTTTTGGCAAAGGCCAGATCGTTTTCCAAGATTTATTCTTGTTTGTGACAGAAGACACCGTCTGGTTTCATGTACCTGCTCCGCTGCTTCTTTTTCCTTATTATACAATATCAGGAAGTTGTCAGGGCCAGGATTTCCTATTTTGATATACCCGTCTGCAAAGACTGTATGTATCTCCCGGTTGATCCGGGAACCCGTTCCATTTATTCTATCCCCGAATGCTGCAAATCCTTTCTTTGTCCGGAGCGGGTGAACGGCCGGACCAGAGCATCGCCCCTGCCGGGGCTATTTCGGCACCCCTTTGATATCAGCGGCATCTATTCCTCTTCCACGGGGACCCATTCCAGGGTGGAGACGAAAAAGAGGCCGCTTTCCCGCACCGGTTCTCCTGACAGGTGCTGCCAGAAGTGCCGGTAGATCTGGATTTGGGGGCTGTAGTAGCGCACCAGCTGGTCCCGGTGGGTTTCGTTTTCGATGTGGTCGCTTTTGTAGTCGACGATGACCCAGCCCCCGTCCTCGGCAAAGACCAAATCTATGATCCCGCTGACGGTCTGCATTCGGTCGCGGTTTTCCGGATCTCGGAGCTGTCCCGACACCGGTACTTCCCGCATCCGCCGGGGGCTGGCCTTTAGCCGCTTCCAGAAGGGCGTGTCCTCCATCTGCTGCAACAGGTCCAGCACTTCCCGGGCCTCGTCGGGGCTGCGGTTTTCTTCGTCCAGGATCCGGGTCACGGTCAGGTACGGGTCGGGGGGCTTTTGTTCCCCGTATATCTCCAGCAGCCGATGGATCACATTGCCCCAGGATACGCCCCTGCCGGTAGTGACTCGCAGGGGTTCGGGACCGAGGCCTTTGAGGGCGGTTACTGCTTCCCGGAAATAGGTAGGGCTGTGCTCCGGCCGTCCGGCAGAGGGGAAGTGCTTGCGGGCTTGGAGGAGTTCTTGCGGGTCCAGATCGGTCTTATCCAGGAGTTTCATCCCGGGGATCCGGTCCGGGTCCAGGTTCTCCAGGCTTACGCAGGGTGGCAGTCCCCCGGCGATGGGGTTCCAGGGGCTCATTTCCTCTTTTTGGGGTAAGGTACTGATCAGGAGCAGGTTTTTGGCCCGGGTGGCGGCCACATAGAGGAGGCGCATTTCCTCGGCATCGTTATAGGCTTTTTCAGTCTCCTCATAGTCTGTCCAGCCTTGGGGACGGGCCAGGACTTCCCGCTGGAATCCCTGGGGCCGGGTCAGCTGGATATAGCCCCGGGGAATGGAACCTTTGCGGTCGATATGAAACTGGACACTGCCCTCCACTTTTTTTCCGGGGTTGGCCAGGAACACCACCGGAGCTTCCAGGCCCTTGGCCTTGTGCAGGTTCATCAGCCGCACCGCGTTCCCGCCACCTCCTTCCAGGCTGATTTCTTCCTCTACCCCCGTTTCCAGCAGGCTTTCCAAATATTCTATCAGCGCGGTCCAGGAGGGCAGTTCTTTTTTCCCGGCCAGCTCCAGGAACTGGACCGGGAATGCGGCCGGCCCCTGATGGGTCTGCTGCCACAGGGAAGCTGGTATCATGCCCGCGTGTTCCATAATCTGCTCCACCCCGGTGCGGGGGGGCAGGGTCCGGGTCCATTTCCGATACAAGCAGAGGCAGTCAAAGGCCTGCCGGAGTCGCGCCCGGGGCTCCGGCTCCATGGCGCCGGGCAGGGAGCTCAGGAAATTAAAGGTCCCCCCGGCCCGTTTCAGGCGGTAGAGGTCATCATCGCTGATACCGAAGAAAAGTCCCCGCAGGGCGGCTATTAGCCGTACCGGGTCGCTGGGATCCTGCAGGGCCAGCAGGATGAGAAGGAGTTCCCGGAGCTCCCGGGAGGTGGACAGGCCCCGCCCCCCGGTAATTGTATAGGGGATCCCCTTCTCCTGCAGGGCGGAGGCATAAAGGTCCATGTTGTCCCGGTAGCGCAGCAGGACCATAAAGTTCCCGGGGCGGCCCAGCGGCGAAACCTCGGCTTCAGTTTCCTCGTCGGTGCGGGACAACTCCAGTTTCTGCTGCAGGGCCCGGGCGATCCAGGCCGCCACCATCCTGGCATCTTCGGCGGCGATGACGTCTTTTTGCCTGCTGTCCGGGGCTATGGCCAGGGCCCTTACCCCTCCTTCCCGCTTCGGTTCCGCCTCCCGGACCATGTCCAGTTCCTTATATCCAGCCTGGAAGGTGTCACCCTCGGAGGGGAAATGCTGGGAAAAGACGGGATTGGCCCAGTCTCCGATGGCCCGGAGGGAGCGGAAGTTGGTGGTGAGGTAGAGGATGCGGCCTCCGGTCGCCTCAAAGCGCTGTTTGACCTCATAATAGATACCGATTTCCGCGCGGCGGAAGCGGTAGATGGACTGTTTGGGATCTCCCACCACGAATAGGCTGCCGGGACGGGGTGTGATGAGGCGCCAGTCGGTCTCATGGCAATTCTCTCCGGCCAGGTAGAACATGATTTCGGCCTGGATGGGGTCGGTGTCTTGAAACTCGTCGATTAATATGCAGCGGTAGCGCTGCTGGAAATAGGTCCGCACTTCGTGGTTGTCCTTCAGGAGCCCGGCGGTATGCATGAGGAGATCCTGGAAGTTGAGGACGCCGGCGGTTCTTCTTTCTTCGGCATAGTAGTTGGCTCCGTCCAGCAAGACCCCGAGGCAGGAGTCATAGCGGTGGTTCCACCATTTCTCCAGGGTCGGCATCACCATGTTTTTCTGAAAAGAGACAAACGCCTCCCGCAATTCTTTGGCCTGGTTTTTATCGGGCCAGCGCTTCTGGACGATGGTGGCAGACCGGTTCATCTGGGCCAGAAGGCGCAGGAAGATGAGATCCCGGGAGAAGCCGTAGAGTTCCTGCCAGCGCCGGGCCGTCTGCAGGCGCTGCTGCAGGTTGTCCCATCCCCCGTCAGGTTCCTGCGAGGGCAGCAAATTTTCGGCCATGTGTAGGATCTTTATTAATTCACCCCGGGCCGGGTCGAGGTCCGGCTGGGGGCATTTTTTTTGGCGGGCGAAATCCACATCGGGGAAGGTGCATAGGATGTCGAACATGGCCCGTAAATCCTGCAGGGTGATGTCGATCTTCTCCAGACCCTCCAGGTTCTGGGGTTCGCTTTGGAGACGGATGACATACTGCTGCCAGGACCGGTCCCTCAGGATCCGGTCCTCCAGTTCCTCTATTTCCTTGAATCCGGGATCGATGCGGGCTTCTACCGGCCTTTCCCGCAGCAGGGAGGCACAGAAGGAATGAATGGTGCCGATAAAGCAGCGGTTGATATCCAGCAGAGCCTGCTGCAAGCGCCGGTTCTTTTCCGGGTCCGGAGTGTTCCCCAGGGCTTTTTCCATGTCCTCCTGGAAGCGTTCTTTCAGTTCCGCCGCCGCTTTGCGGGTGAAGGTCACGGCCGCGATGTGTTCCACCGGGCAGGTACCGGTCCTGACCAGTTCCAGCATACGCCGGACCAGGCTGCTGGTTTTGCCCGATCCGGCTCCGGCTTCTACCAGCATGCAAATGTCCAGTTCCGTAGCAATGGCCTCCCGAGCCGCCAGGTCTTTGATCTGTTTACTCAATGCCCTCCAACTCCCTTCTCCGGCTTAGCTCCGTATAGTTTAAATCCTTCAACAGCTTCTCCGCTTTGGCGGTTGCTTCGGGGTAGCGGCATACCTCCCGGTAATCGCAGTAGGTGCAGTCGTCTTTTTTCCCGGTGGCCAGGAACTGGCCGCCGGCCATGAGGTCACACAACAGGTCCAGGACCTGGCAGAGGATGTCGGCCTCTCCTGTGGTGCGATAAAACGTGAGGCCTTGTCCCTTTTCGGTGGGAAAATAGTACCCCGAGACGGCTATCCGCGGGTTGGCCACCCCTTTTTGCTCCAGGATTCCGGCGGCGGCCAGGCGGTAGAGGGCGTGCTGTAGCTGCCGCCCCTGCTTCAGATACCCGTTTTGGGAGTAGCCAAAGGTGCTGCCGGTCTTGTAATCCCATACCTCATAACAACCATCGGTTGTTTGGTCGATACGGTCAATCACGCCCTTTACCGTGAGCTGCCGGCCCGATGGCAGGTTAATGATGAGGGGCGGAGCATCGCTGCCGGGCCTTGTTCCCCGGCGTCCGAAGGGCACCTCCAGGCATACCGCCTGGAGCCCACGATTTTCTTCACATTTTAGAAAGACTCTGCAGTCGCGGTGGATCTGGTCCACTTCACTCGTAAATACCGCTTCTGAAGGGGGGGTGATGTGCCCGCGGTATTCGCCGATCACTTGTTTCGCGGTCTGCTCCATCCGCTCCCGGTGGGTGGCTTCCGTTACCGGGATCCCGTCCTCTATGACTCTGTCCATGAAATCCTGGTAGATCTGGTGCAGCAGACCGCCCCGCTCCCTGGGATCCAGCCAGCGGTCCTCCTGGGGGAGGTTCTCCGGGGGGGGGTTGACGTCCAGCACATTTTGCAGGAAATACAGGTAGGGGCAGCGGGCCATGGTCTCCAGGCGGCTGCTGGAAGTATGGGCTCCCGGAGTCACCCGGGGGTCCAACCCCTCATGCGGGGCCAGGAGAAGGCCGTCATATTCGCTGATCTCAGCTTTGCTGCGGGCCAGGTATGCGGCCATGCCCTGCTTCAGACCCGGATATAATCTCTCCAGGACCGGTTCCAGGTTCCGGGTGCGGCGGTCCAGGATCTGGCGGATCCACCATTCCTGCTCGTCCAGGCAAAATTCTCTTCCGCAAGGGCTGTAGCCCGGGACCGGGCCCAGCTCTTGCTGCAGCCGGCTG
>PWPP01000024.1 GCA_003558625.1 Syntrophomonas sp. | reverse complement strand
ATGCATGCTCACTTTGTGCTTAGAACAATCCACCTTATCTTTGCCCCCGACCTGAATTTTCATCCGTATCCGAATTATCGTGCAGGAAAAGTATATATACCCATTCGGGATTGAATTACTTTAGGCCTGGTGAAGAGATCAGATATCACTTACAGGAACGGATTATTCGAACAGAATTAAAGTCTGATTACTTAGACCTGCAGGTTATAACTGACCCGGAATTTTTTAAATTCTTTAAATGACCTGAAGGGATAATCTTTAAAATTTGGTGCAAGATAACCTTATATAATGGAACAAGAGCAAATACTAGAACGCGGGCTTGGTCTGACGTCCATCATCGCAATCAGCATGGGTGCGATGATTGGAAGCGGAATTTTCATCCTCCCCGGCCTTGCAATGGCAGAGGCCGGACCTGCAGTTATATTTGCATTCGTAATAGCAGGAATACTTGTTTTTCCGGCTGCAGTGAGCATTGCAGAACTTGGTACCGCAATGCCTGAAGCCGGGGGAGACTACATCTTTATTGAACGCGGACTTGGGCCGGGTGCCGGTACCATTGCCGGGCTCGGAACCTGGTTGATGTTAATGTTTAAAGGCGCCTTAGCTCTGGTTGGTGGAATGTTCTACCTGTCTGCGGTCATCTCCTTGCCAAATGTTGAAACCGTCGCTGTTATCATTGGGACCGTACTGATTATTGTAAATATCATTGGAGTAAAACAAACCGGCGGCCTTCAAACGGTTATGGTAATTGTGATGGTGCTCATACTCGCGTTATTCGTAACCGTCAGTATGGCCAATGTAGAAGGTTCTCATTTCCTGCCCTTTTTTGACGGTGGCACCACCGGCCTGATCAGCGCAACGGTAATGGTTCTTATCTCTTATGGCGGGGTTACGAAAGTGGCAGCGGTTGCCGAAGAGATTGATAATCCGGGTCGCAACCTGCCACTCGGGCTCCTGTTATCGCTTGGTGTCACGACCATATTATACGCATTGATCGTCTTTGTCCTTGTCGGAATCGTTGATGGTGAAACACTGTCCGGCTCCAATATACCGATGGTCGATTCAGTTGAACCGTTTTTTGGATATATCGGAGTTGTCCTCATTGTTGTTGCTGCGATGCTTGCCCTCATCAGCACTGCCAATGCAGGTATTCTGACAGCCTCCCGGTATCCATTTGCATTAAGTCGTGACAAATTGATTCCGGAAATATTTGCGTATGTCAACAAGCGTCTTCACACCCCGGTCCTTGCTATCGTAGTCACGGGCGGGGCTATGTTGGTGATAATCGTTGCGCTTCCGGTTGAGGAGATTGCCAAGACCGCCGGATCATTTCAAATCGTTGTTTATATCCTGGTAAACATCGCTTTAATTGCTTTTCGAATCAAAAGCCCGGAATGGTATAAACCGGATTTCAAATCACCTGCCTACCCCTGGATTCAGTTATTCGGAATCGTTTCGGGTGTATATCTACTGTCGCAAATGGATACATTGCCACTTGTTGGTGGAATTGGCATTCTGATCGTCGGATCTCTCTGGTACCTGGCTTATGGAAAGTCAAGAGTTGACCGGGAAGGCATTATCGGGGAAGCAATTACAAAAACCATGATACCGGAACCAGCCAATGATCGCCCATACCGGGTTGTGATACCAATTGCCAATCCTTCAACACAGCGACAATTGCTTAGATTGGCTGCTGCCGGCGCTTCCGCTAAAGAAGATTCCGAAATTATAGCTGTAAATGTAATTGTTGTCCCGACTCAGACCTCATTGGCACAAGAGGTTGAATTTGAAAAAGAACGAATTGACCGACACAAGCATTTACTGGACGAAGTCCGCAACGCAGCAGAAGACCTCGATGTGAAACTCAGAACATTGGCGATTGTGGGCAGGGATGTAAGCAAAGTAGTATTGAAACTTATTGAAAAAGAACAAGCAGATGAAGTTATTCTCGGCTGGAAAGGTGAACGAAAACGCCGGAAATTTATCCTTGGATCAATTATCGATCCTATTGTCAAGAAAGCCCCGTGTAAAGTGACGCTAATCAAGCAGAGAAGTGAAAAAATTGGTGATACGGTAGCATTTGTTGGTACCGGCCCACATTCAAAAGCTGCCGTCAGGCGTGCTGCAGAACTGGTTCAAAGTGAAAAAAATACCTCACTTACCCTTGTCAATATTCAAAAGTACAAAAAAAATGTCGAGGATGAGATCCTGCTACAACAAGGTCGCGATCTCATTGAACTAACGGCCCGGAATGCAGGAATCGAAACCATGAAGTACAACCACAAGGTGTATCTTTCAGATGATGTAAAAACATCCTTGTTAAAAGCTGCAGAACAATTTGATACAACCTGTATCGGCTCAACACGATCTACAATGCTCGAACGTGCATTGTTTGGATCTTTTCCGGAATTTGTCGGTGAAAAGGTCAAAGGAACGGTATTAATCGTAAGAGATGACGAGATCACATTCCGATCCGTATGGGACCTGTTGAAAAGGATATTCCGCCGAATAACAGACTGATCTTCTGGTGGTTACCAATAATCGAGCCGGTGATCATGGGTGGGCTTATGGAATCAAACTGACACCAAGAATGATGGATGATCAAAAACCGGGGAATTGTTTTGTCATAGCATATCCTTTCAGTCCGGAATCTCTTGAGTACAAGACTGATCTGAAATACTCAAATTAAACCGGATTTTCGGCTAACGAGAAAACTTCCAACCTCAACGGCTCGGAGTATTGGAGTCAGGCAAAGAAGTTTCTGCTGCCGACACCCCCCGCTGATTGTGATCCGGTACACCGCAGTCCACGGCCAATACTTCATCAATTAGGTTTAAGTTTCTTCCAGGGCTTTATCAATATTATTTGGGACAGAGTTTCGCCTTAATAATTTGATGACTTCTTCTTCGCTTTTTGCTTTTCGAATGTTCTCAATGCTTTTGCCCGGCCTGATCAGTTTTACAATATTATTCAACCCTTTCAGGTGATCGTCAGCACTCATATCCTTTGGACTTACCAGTATCAGGAATACAAAGGTTTGATTTGCCGTTTGATCTACATTGATCCCCTCTTTACTCACACCTGCAAAAAACAACTGTTCATCCACTTTGGAGGTATGAGATTCAAAAAGCAATACCCCTGGCATCACTTCCGGTGTATATCCGGTTGAATTTTCCAGCAATCGCCGGACAATACGCTCCACACTCTCATCCCTGAAACGTTCATCGGTTTGAAGGATTCTTTCCAGTGTTTTTTCAAGGGTATCCTGCTGCAGACCCAGTTTTACACGGTTTTCATCCAGAATCATCAGTCTTTGATCACTGCGGCGGGCTGTATCGAGCTCCACCTCGGAAGGATAAACTGTAATAAAACTGAGCTGCGGATATCTCTGTGAAATCACCCTGGGCAAACGATCCAGTCCCGGCCGCCAGGATAGGGTACCTTCCCTTGCACTAACCAGGACAAACAGATCGTCTTCCT